>NZ_JBEOTZ010000015.1:0-188902 GCF_040303825.1 Streptomyces sp. NPDC094143 | reverse complement strand
CGGCTACTTCTGCATGTTCCGTCAGCAACTCGGCCTGGGCGACCGGCTCGCGTTCTATCACTGCCAGGACTACGCGTTGCAGGGCTGGCCGTGAGGACTCCTCACGGCGGCCCGCCGTCGTATCCGACACAACATCTGGGGGTGCTACCGGAACCCACCACAAGATGTATGCTCATGCTCGCTGTCGCCGCAGGGGAATCCGGTGCGAATCCGGAACTGTCCCGCAACGGTGTACCCATGCCCCTAAAGGCGCATGGGCGTCAGTCCGAGGACCTGCCGACAGTGCACCCGGCCACCCGGCCGGTGTGCCTGACGTCCGGGCCTCGTGGAATGGGCCGGTGGACGCGACGCCGCGTGCGCTCGTGTGCTGCCCCCTGCCCTCGACGAGGCCCCGTGCCGAGCGAGGGAGAGCCCCACGTGACCATCGCGCCAGCCGATCCGGTCTCAGCCGCCGAGGAAGCCTGCGAAGAGACCGCCGAAGAAGCCACCGCAGAGGCGCACGACGCTCCCGGTGCCGCGCTGTTGCGGACCCTGACCGAGCTGACCGCCGACCTCCCCGACGCCGACCCGGGCCGGGTCGCCGCCGCCGCCCTGCGCGGCCGCTCCGCGCGGGCGGACGAGGCGGAGTTGCGCGAGCTGGCGACGGAGGCGGCCGCCGGTCTCATCGCCGAGGACCCCGCCTACTCCCGGCTGGCCGCCCGGCTGCTGACCATCGGCATCCGTGCCGAGGCCGCCTCCCAGGGCGTCACGTCCTTCACGGAATCGGTCGCCGTGGGCCACCGCGAAGGGCTCATCGCCGACCGGACCGCCGGCTTCGTCCGGCTGCACGCCGCCCGGCTCGACGCCCTGATCGACACCGCCGCCGACGACCGCTTCGGCTACTTCGGCCTGCGCACGCTGCACAGCCGCTACCTGCTGCGGCACCCGATCACCCGCAAGGTGATCGAGACGCCCCAGCACTTCATGCTGCGTGTGGCGAGCGGCCTCGCCGAGGACGACACCGCACGGGCCGTGGACGAAGTCGCCGCGCTCTACCGGCTGATGAGCCGCCTCGATTACCTCCCCTCCTCCCCCACGCTCTTCAACTCCGGCACCCGGCACCCCCAGATGTCGTCCTGCTACCTCCTGGACTCCCCCAGGGACGAGCTGGACTCCATCTACGACCGCTACCACCAGGTCGCCCGCCTGTCGAAGCACGCCGGCGGCATCGGCATCGCCTACTCCCGCGTCCGCGCCCGGGGTTCGCTGATCCGCGGCACCAACGGCCACTCCAACGGCATCGTGCCGTTCCTGAAGACCCTCGACGCCTCGGTCGCCGCCGTGAACCAGGGCGGTCGCCGCAAGGGCGCCGCCGCGGTCTACCTGGAGACGTGGCACTCCGACATCGAGGAGTTCCTGGAGCTGCGGGACAACACCGGTGAGGACGCCCGCCGTACGCACAACCTGAACCTCGCGCACTGGGTCCCGGACGAGTTCATGCGGCGGGTGAACGCCGACGCGCGGTGGTCGCTGTTCTCCCCCGCGGACGTGCCCGAGCTGGTGGACCTGTGGGGCGAGGAGTTCGACGCCGCCTACCGGGCCGCCGAGGCGAAGGGCCTGGCGAGGAAGACGCTGCCCGCGCGCGAGCTGTACGGCCGGATGATGCGCGCCCTCGCGCAGACCGGCAACGGCTGGATGACCTTCAAGGACGCCGCCAACCGCACCGCAAACCAGACCGCCGAGCCGGGCCACGTCGTCCACTCCTCCAACCTCTGCACGGAGATCCTGGAGGTCACCAGCGACGGGGAGACGGCGGTCTGCAACCTGGGCTCGGTCAACCTCGGTGCCTTCGTGAGCGACGGGGACATCGACTGGGAGCGGCTGGACGCGACCGTCCGCACGGCCGTGGCGTTCCTCGACCGGGTCGTCGACATCAACTTCTACCCGACCGAGCAGGCGGGCCGCTCCAACGCCCGCTGGCGCCCGGTCGGCCTCGGCGCCATGGGCCTGCAGGACGTCTTCTTCCAGCTGCGCCTGCCCTTCGACTCGCCCGCGGCGAAGGCCCTGTCCACCCGCATCGCCGAGCGGATCATGCTCGCCGCCTACGAGGCCTCCGCCGACCTCGCCGAGCGCAGCGGCCCGCTGCCGGCCTGGGAGAAGACCCGTACGGCCCGGGGCGTGCTGCACCCCGACCACTACGACGTGGAACTGACCTGGCCGGAGCGCTGGGCGGCCCTGCGCGAGCGGATCGCCACGACCGGCCTGCGCAACGCGCTGCTCCTGGCCATCGCGCCCACGGCCACCATCGCCTCCATCGCGGGCGTCTACGAGTGCATCGAGCCGCAGGTGTCCAACCTGTTCAAGCGCGAGACGCTGTCGGGTGAGTTCCTCCAGGTCAACTCCTACCTGGTGGACGAGCTGAAGCGGCTCGGTGTGTGGGACGCCCGCAGCCGCGAGGCCCTGCGCGAGGCGGGCGGCTCGGTGCAGGGCTTCGCCTGGATCCCCGAGGACGTTCGCGCGCTCTACCGCACGGCGTGGGAGATCCCGCAGCGCGGCCTGATCGACATGGCGGCGGCCAGGACCCCGTTCCTGGACCAGTCCCAGTCCCTGAACCTCTTCCTGGAGACGCCGACCATCGGCAAGCTCTCCTCGATGTACGCCTACGCCTGGAAGTCCGGGCTGAAGACCACGTACTACCTGCGTTCGCGCCCGGCGACCCGGATCGCCCGCGCCGCCCAGGCCACCGTCCCCGTGCAGGCCGCCCCGGACCCCGAAGCGGTCGCCTGCTCCCTGGAGAACCCCGAGTCCTGCGAGGCCTGCCAGTAATGCCCAGCAACCAGAATCTCCTCGAGCCCGGCTTCGAGCTGACCCTGCGCCCCATGCGCTACCCGGACTTCTACGAGCGCTACCGGGACGCCATCAAGAACACCTGGACCGTCGAGGAGGTCGACCTCCACTCGGACGTCGCCGACCTCGCCAAGCTCTCGCCCGCCGAGCAGCACCTGATCGGCCGGCTGGTCGCGTTCTTCGCGACGGGCGACTCGATCGTCGCGAACAACCTGGTGCTGACGCTGTACAAGCACATCAACTCCCCCGAGGCGCGGCTCTACCTGAGCCGTCAGCTGTTCGAGGAGGCCGTGCACGTCCAGTTCTATCTGACGCTGCTCGACACCTACCTGCCCGACCCGGAGGACCGGGCGGCCGCCTTCGCGGCGGTGGAGAACATCCCGTCCATCCGGGAGAAGGCGGAGTTCTGCTTCAAGTGGATGGACTCGGTCGAGAAGCTGGACCGGCTGGAGTCACAGGCGGACCGGCGCCGCTTCCTGCTCAACCTGATCTGCTTCGCGGCGTGCATCGAGGGCCTGTTCTTCTACGGCGCCTTCGCCTACGTCTACTGGTTCCGCAGCCGCGGCCTGCTGCACGGTCTGGCGACCGGCACCAACTGGGTGTTCCGCGACGAGACCATGCACATGTCGTTCGCGTTCGACGTGGTCGACACCGTCCGCAAGGAGGAGCCGGAGCTGTTCGACGAGCGGCTCCGTCAGGAGGTGACGGACATGCTCCGCGAGGCCGTCGAGGCCGAGCTGCAGTTCGCGCGCGACCTGTGCGGTGACGGCCTCCCGGGCATGAACACCGAGTCGATGCGGCAGTACCTGGAGTGCGTCGCCGACCAGCGACTGACCCGCCTGGGCTTCGCTCCGGTGTACGGCTCCGAGAACCCCTTCTCCTTCATGGAGCTGCAGGGGGTTCAGGAGCTGACCAACTTCTTCGAGCGGCGGCCCTCCGCGTACCAGGTGGCGGTGGAGGGCACCGTCGACCTGGACGAGGACTTCTGAGCCGGCGCGTTCTCGCGGGCCTCCTGAGCCTCCCTGATCTGCCGGTCGATGCGCCGGTCGCGCACGATGCCGAGCACGGACGGGAGGACCAGGAGGACCAGCGTCCCGAGTACGAAGACCATGGCGATGAGTGTCTGAGTCTGGTTCGTGTCCATGGACACCACTGTCGCGCCGAATGGTCCTTACCGTCAGTGGCAGTACTGCCGCAGACCCTCGAATTACTGCCAACGGTGCGGCACACTGGACGCATGCTGCAGAACGTGGCCGTCGTCCTGCTCGACGGTGTGACCCCCTTCGAACTCGGCGTGGTGTGCGAGGTCTTCGGCACCGACCGCAGTGACGACGGCCTGCCGGTGTACGACTTCGCCGTGGCCTCGGCCGAGGGCCCGGCCCTGCGCATGGCCTCGGGCCTGTCGCTGCAGGTCGAGCACGGGCTGGAGCGGCTGGAGACGGCCGACCTCATCGCCGTCCCGGCCGGGGACGGCTACTCCACCCGCACCTTCCCGCCGGAGCTGCTGGACGCCCTGCGCCGCGCCGTGGACCGCGGCGCCCGGGTGCTCAGCGTCTGCTCCGGCGTCTTCGTGCTGGCCGCGGCCGGGCTGCTGGACGACCGGCGCTGCGCGGTGCACTGGAAGCACGCCCGGGACCTCGCCCTGCGCTACCCCCGGGTGGCCGTCGAGCCGGACGTGCTCTACGTCGACGAGGACCCGGTGATCACCTCCGCGGGCACCGCCGCCGGCATCGACGCCTGCCTCCACCTGGTCCGCAAGGAGCAGGGCTCCGAGGTCGCCAACAAGATCGCCCGGCGGATGGTGGTGCCGCCGCACCGCGACGGCGGCCAGGCCCAGTACATCGAGCGCCCGCTGCCGCACTCCGAGGCCGACACGATCGGCGAGGTGCTGGCGTGGATGGAGCGCCACCTCGACGAGGAGGTGACCGTCGAGCAGCTCGCCGCCCACGCCCACATGTCCCCGCGCACGTTCGCCCGCCGCTTCCAGCAGGAGACGGGTACGACTCCCTACCGCTGGGTGCTGCGGCAGCGGGTGCTGCTGGCCCAGCGGCTGCTGGAGGCGACGGACGAGACGATGGACGCGATCGCCGGCCGGACGGGGTTCGGCAACGCGGCCACGCTGCGCCACCACTTCGTCCGGGCGGTCGGGACCACGCCGAACGCCTACCGGCGCACGTTCAGGGGCACCGAGGCGGCCTGAGGACGGGCACCGTCACCTCGCCACCGGCCGCACCCGCAGGTCGTGCGGCCGCAGCGTGATGCCGACGCGTGTGCTGTCGTTCGAGCCCGCCACCTGCTCGAAGCGGTACCTGGTGGCCAGCGCCGCCGTGATCAGCGTCAGCTGCGCCATCGAGAAGTGGTCGCTCGGGCACTTGCGGTTGCCCGTGCTGAACGGGCTCATCGCGTGCTTCGGGATCGTCTTGACCCGCTCCGGCAGCCAGCGGTCCGGATCGAACTCCAGGTTCCGCTCGTACGACTTCGCGTCGCGCTGGATGGCGTACGGACTGTAGACGATGTCCGCTCCGGCCGGAATGCGGTATCCACCGAGTTCCGTGTCCCGCACCGCCCGGCGCGTCAGAATCCACACCGCCGGACTCAAACGCATGGACTCGACCACGACATTGTTGGTGTGCCTGAGCTCTCGTACGTCGGCAAATGCCACCGGCCTCCCACCGGTGACGGCTTGCACTTCGTCACGCACCCGGTCGGCGTGTTCAGGGTGTTCCGCGAGCATATGCAAGAGCCACATGATCGTGGATGCCACGGTTTCGCTGCCCGGGGTGAGGATCGCGACGACCTGATCGTGGATCTCCTGTTCCCCGATGGGGTCGCCATTCTCGTCCTTCGCCTCCAGCAATGCCGTCAGCAAATCGTCCGGCTTTTGACCGCTTGCGCGGCGCTCGGCGATGATCTCGTCGACCAGGAGATGTAAATCGGCCAGGGCCCGGTTGAATTCGCGGTTGGCCGGGAGCGGAAGGTTGTAGAGCGGTCCGAGCGGGATCACCATCCGCCGGTACATCCCGCGGAAGACGGTGGCCAGGGCGACGCACAGCCGCTCCGCCCGCTCGTCCATGAAGTCGCCGCGCAGCAGACAGCGGGCCGCGATGCGCACGGCCACCCGGAAGGACTCGGAGGTGCAGTCCACCGTCTCGCCGGGCTTCCAGCGCTCGGTGAGCGCGTGTGCCTCCTCCTCCATGATCGGCCCGTAGGCGGGGATGGCGTCGAGCCGGAAGGCGGGCTGGATGGTGCGCCGCTGGCGGCGGTGGCGCGGGCCGTTGGCCGTGGCCACGCCCTCCTTGCCGAGCAGGCCCTCCAGGGACTCCCACAGCGGTCCGGCGATGATGAAGTCGTTGCTCAGCGCCAGCGCGCCCGTGAGGGCCGGGGTGGTCACGGCGTAGACGGTCTTCGGGCCGAGCTTCAGCCGGACCACCTCGCCGTGGTCGCGCAGCCGGGACATGAACGCCAGCGGGTCGCGCGCCAGCTTCCAGCCGTGCCCGAGGACGGGGACGGCGCCGCCGGCCCGGGGCGGCTCGCGCAGTTCCGGGGCCAGGGGGGCTTCAGGCCTCACAGACTCGACGGTCATTTCTCACCTGCCGCTTCGTTGTTGACGTACGGGGGCGTGGACCGGTCGTCCCAGCTGTCGACCATGTACCGGCCGGACTCGTGGTGGAACCAGTAGACGGAGCTGAACCAGTTCCGCATATCGCTCAGGCAGACGCGCACGGCGGCGCTCAGTTCCTTTCCGCGCACGGTGCCGTCGGCGAGCTCGTCGGCGAACCGCAATGCCTCCTGCTCGACGTCGAGGAATTCGGTGATGCATTCCTCGACCCGGCGCCGGACTTCCACCACCGCCTGTTCCAGCGTCAGCCCCTCATGGACGATGAGACTTATTCCGAGATTGTGCACCTCGTCGCCCGCTATCTCCTTCGGAAGCGAGCAGAGATCGTTGTACCAGGCGGCGAATTCCTGGCTGAGCAACGCCGCCCGCCGATAGGCCGGGTGTTTCCGCACGGTGTCGGGGAGTTCGCACCCCGCGGTCGGCTCCAGCAGGTCCGTCCATATCCAGTGGGCGAAGGTGAGCCGACGCAGCCGGAGGTATTCCTCGACCGTCGGCACGATGCCGTGCGCGCGATTGTGGAACTCCCGGTCGTAGGCCTCGATCACCTCGTGGAAGTGCCGGGCGAACCGGAGGTTCCACGTCTGCGGCAGGAACCCGTACAGCCGCAGCACGCTGTCGGCGAACCCGGCGACCAGCGGGTCCTCGTGGTGCAGGTGCTCCCCGGGGGAGTCGAGCGCGGTGTGCAACCGGTCCCGCAGCTTCCGCCAGGCGAGCGGGCGCCCGTGCACGATGTCGCGGTCGTGCCGGTCGTCCCAGACGAAGAACCAGGCGCTGTAGTCCGCGATGGCCTGCATCACCTCGTCGGGGGCGCCGATGTAGTACCCGGCCATGAGGTCCGTGTAGCACAGGCCGTCGGCATATTCCGCCACCTTCTCGGCGGGCATGAGCCGCTTTTCGAGCAGCCATGCCCGCGTCTCCTCCTGGCACTTCGGCCAATACGGGTGGAGTTGCCGGGGAAACGCCGCCTCGATCACAGGGAGGGAGAGCGACGGTGGAACTGCGATGGTGGTCGGTGTCGATGTGGTGCCGTGTGACAAAGCATGCACGAACTAACCCCTCTCAGCCGCCAGTTGGCGCGGGCGCCCCTCCCTTCGTGCCGGGCGTGCGCCGTTGCATACCCCGCTCACCCCATTCAGCACTACAACTGACCGTTCTGGGAACGTATTTGCTTCATTCGCTACCCCACAGTGCCGGGATCCTCCTGTCGTGTGACTGGTGCGGGATCACCAGGAGAGCGGAAGCGATCGAACGTGCGACGGACAGGCGAACGACACAGGCGAACGGCGCCTGTTCAGGGTGAGAAACCCGAACAGGCGCCGTTCGCCTGGTGCGCCCGAGGTGTCAGTCGTTGGCCACCACGGGGTAGCGGGGCTCGTTCTCAGCCATCTGCCGCAGCGCGTCCTTGCGCTCACGCTTGGAGAGCCGGTCGATGTACAGGTAGCCGTAGAGGTGGTCGGTCTCGTGCTGCAAACACCGAGCGAAGTATCCGGTGCCGCGCACCTTGATCGGGTTGCCGCGCTCGTCCTGTCCGGTCACCTCTGCGTAGTCCGGCCGGGCGAGCGGCGCGTACGCGGTCGGCACCGACAGGCAGCCCTCGTTGCTGTCGTCCAGCCGGCGCTTGTCGGCGGGCAGTTCGACGAGCTTGGGGTTGCAGACGACACCGGTGTGCCGAACGCCCTCGTCGTCGGGGCAGTCGTAGACGAAGACCTTCGCGTCGACGCCGATCTGGTTGGCGGCCAGGCCCACGCCCTCGGCGGTGCGCTGGCTCGCGAACATGTCAGCGACGAGCTGCTGCAGCTCCTCGCCGAACTCGGTGACGTCCTTGCACTCCTTGTGCAGCACCGGGTTCCCGACCACCGTGATCGGCCGCGAGGTCCCCCGCTCCCGCCAGGCCGCCTCGCGCTCCTCGCAGTCCTCCGTGTCGATCACGTACCCCTCGTCATCGACGGGGAGCACGCCCGCGTGCTGCTGATCGGTGTCCTGCTGAGCCATGACGTTACGTACGCCTTCCTGAACAATTCCAAGGGATGCTGATACAGGGTACGCGGGTGAAACGCCCTGCTTCAGGGCGCGGGGAACCGGCGAGCCACCGACGCGGCCGCACCCGGCGACGGCGCTAGCACACCTCTTCCAGATCCCGCCAATCCCGCGAATCCGGACTGTCGGCCACCCACCCGTCCAGCAACCCCCGGACCAGCGAAGCCGGCGCGGCCAGCCCGCACTCCCGCTCCGGCACCCACAGCTGCCCGTCCGTCCGGTGCCCCAGCGGCCCGGGATGCCCCGGCTCGCTGTGATCGTGCGGATCCAGGTGCTCCCCGTCGCCCTCGTCCGACGGCATCCGCGACTCCGAGCACATCCGGCACAGCAGCCGCACCGAGGAGGACCAGTCCTCCGCGGCGAACCCCGCGTCCGCGGCCAGCTGCTCCAGCGCGTCCCGGTCGGCCTCCGTCGCCGCCTCCAGCAGCACCACCCAGGTCGGCACCGGGGACGGCGCCCACAGCTCGATCTCGTCGAACACCGGGTAGGTGTGCCCCGCGGCCGTGGTCCGCTCCCCGTGCGGCACGCCGTCGTGCAGGACGACCTCGCCCCAGCGCCGCCCCGACGACGGCAGCGGAATGGACAGCACCTCGATCCGCGCGGGATCCAGCCGCCGCCCCCACACGACCTCCGCCTCGCCCTCCGGGGAGAGCCGTACGGCCGCGCTGCCGAGGTCCATGCCGACGGGCTCGCCCGAGTCGTTCGCGGCGCCCGGCACCCGCAGCCCGTAGGCCTGCCAGGCACGGCGGGCCAGCGGCCAGTCCTGGAGGGCGGTGGCGGCGATGCCGACGTTCCACCAGTCGGGCGCGCCGGAGTCCCGGTCGAGCAGGGCCACCGCCCGCAGGCCGGCGGCCCGGGCCTGCTCCCAGTCGTGCCGGAACTTGTGCAGCAGGGCGAGGTTGAACCAGGACTCGGACAGCCAGGGCTCCAGATCGGCGGCACGTGTCAGCAGCGCGCCCGCGTCCTCGTACCGGCCGTCGCCGATGAGGGTGAATGCCCGGTCCGTGGCCTGCCGCCAGGAGGCGGAGGGCCGGTGCCGTCCCTTGCCGAAGATCCTCACGATTCCCGCCTGCCAGTTCCGTGCTGTGGGCTGGCCGTAGCTGTGTTTCGAGCCCCCGGACACCTTCTCCTTCGCATCCAACCACGTACGGCCTCGGGGGCGCTCATTACCCATGGGTTACCCAGCCACGGGCAGCGTCAGACTGCTCCTTGCCAGTACCCGGGCCAGTGATTCCACCACTTCCGGCGCGTACTCCCCGGCGGTGGCGAGCCGGATTTCCTCCAGCGCCGTCAGCGGCCCGCCCGGGCCGCCTTCCCGGGACTTCTCCTCGTACGCGTTCACGGCCCGGACGATCCGGGCCGCGAGCGGCTGCTCCGCGTACGGGTCCGCCTGCCGCTCCACGACCACGGCGACGGCCTCGTCGACCCCCGTCTGCCGGACCACGGCCCCGCCGAGCAGCGCGATCCGGCGCTGCTCGGCGGCGGGCAGGGCGGCGGTGGCGCCCGCCGGCACGGGGTCGACGAGGCTCAGCTGCCCGATGTCGTGCATCAGCGCCGCGTACTCCAGCACGGCCAGCTCGGGCTCGGTGAGGCCCAGGTCGCGCCCGACGGCCAGACTGAGCGCGGCGACCCGGCGGGCGTGCCCGGCCGGGGTGTACCCGGCGACCTCGGTGGCCCGCGCGAGGGAGGCGATGGTCTGCCGGTAGGTCGCCCGGACGGCGGCGTAGCGGCGGAAGGACATCTGGGCCAGCAGCAGCGGCACGGAGAAGACGGGCAGCGCCCACAGCCCCACGACGGCGACCGCCAGCGCCATCACCGCCCCGGTGGCGATGACGGCGGAGCCGATGCCGCGCACGGCCCGCAGCTCGTCCCGCAGCACCGGCCCGAACGGCCAGCCGGTCCGCGAGTGCGCCAGGGCGGCGGCGAGCACCGCGTCGCACAGCGCGGTCAGGGACAGCAGCGCGAGCAGCAGCAGCGCGTAGGCGGGTCCGCCCCAGTCGTCGAACATGCCGCGGTTGTAGGGGGGCTGGAAGCACACGGCGACGAACCCGACGGTGAGCACGCGGCGGGCGAGGTGGTCGAGCGTGGGCCCCTGCCCGCGGGCGACGTGCGGCACGCTGCCGAGCAGCGAGGCGGCCAGCACGACGGCGACGACCTGGGCGGGACCGTGGTGCGTGGCCCGCCCGCCGGCCTCCCCGAGCAGCCCGTACGACAGGGCCGCCGCGGCCCCGAGCGGTGCCGGCTCCCTGACCTGGGCGTCGTTGCGCCGGGCGAGCTCGCCGACGGTGACGAGGACGCCGAAGGCGAGGGCGACCCGGCGTTCCTCCAGCCCGCCGTAGAGGGTCGCGGCGAGGGAGCCGGCGGCGAGGACGGCGGCACAGGCGTGGACGAGGGTCAGGAGCGGGGGCGGCCGGTGGCCGTTCATCGGCGCGACCTCGGCTGCCCGCCGACGGGCGCCCCCGGCGAGGGCACCCCTGCGCCCTCATCGCGCCCCTGCCCGACCTGACTGCCCTGCCCGCCCCGCCCGACCTGGCCGCCTTGCCCGGTTTCACCGACCTGGCCGCCCTGCCCGACCTGGCCGCCCCAGCCGCCCTGCCCGACCTGACTGCCCTGCCCGGCTTGACCGCCCTGCCCTGCCCGGCCACCCGGCCGGGCCTGGAATCCCTGTCCGGCCTGTCCGGTCTGTCCGACTTGACCGCCCTGCCCGCCCCGGCCGCCCTGCCCGACCTGGCCGCCTTGACGGGCCTGAACGCCCTGCCCGACCTGGCCGCCCCGCCCGGCCTGGTCACCCCGGCTGCCGTGTCCGACCTGGTCACTCCGGTCGCTCTCACCGCCCTGACCACTCAGGCCGGCTCGACCACCCGGACCACCCGGACCACCCAGAGCACCCGGACCACCCTCAACACGTCCGACCCCCTCCCCCGGCGAGCCGGGCGGGACACCGGCACCGCCACCCGCGCCCCCGGCACCGCCGCCGACACCGGCACCGCCGCCGCCGACACCGGCACCCCCACCGCCGCCGACACCGCCACCGGCCACACCACCCCCGCCGCCCAATCCCTCCGTATCGTCCGCGGTCACCGCCGGGCGCCAGCCCGCCCGTTCCACCGCCCCGACCAGGGCCGTGACCATCACCGGGTCGAACTGGCTGCCCGCGCACCGCTCCAGCTCCGCCAGGGCCACCGGCACGGGCCGGGCCCTGCTGTAGCAGCGGGTGGAGGTCATGGCGTCGAAGGCGTCCGCCACCGCCACCACCCGCGCGGACTCCGGGATCTGACGGCCCACCAGCCCGTAGGGGTACCCGCTGCCGTCCAGCCGCTCGTGGTGGTGCAGCACGGCGGCCCGGGCCTCCCCGAGGAAGCCGATGCCGCGCACCATCTCGTGCCCGTACTCGGGGTGCAGCTCGATCACCCGCCGCTCCTCGGGCGTGAGCGGCCCGTTCTTGCGAAGCAGCCGCGTGGGCACGCCCAGCTTGCCCACGTCGTGCAGGATCCCGGCGAAGCGGAGCACCTCGACGCGCTCGTCGTCCATGCCCAGCTCGCGCGCGATCATCATGGACGCCTGCCCGACGCGCTCGCTGTGCCCGCGCGTGTAGCCGTCCTTGATGTCGACGGCCTGCACCAGTGCCCGGATGGTCGCCTGATGGGCCGCCCGCTCCCGGTGGTACTGGGCGAACGCCCACCACGAGACGCACATCGGCAACAGCACGAGCAGCGCGGCCACGGGCCCGTACGGGCTGCGCCACAGCACGGCCATCATCAGCCCGGCCAGCCCGTGCACGGAGATCGGCGCGAGCGAGCGCGCCACCAGACCCCGCCAGGCCCGCCGTACCGGCACCCGCTCGGCCACGGCCAGGATGCCGCCGTCCAGCACCGCCAGCACCAGGCAGAACGCCAGCACGGCCGCTCCGGCCGGACCGAGCGCGTAGGGGACGTCCCCCGCGACGACCGCGTCCCGGCCGCCGAGCAGCCAGTGCACCCGGGCCGCCGCCCACACGCCGAGGACGAGCTGGGCGGCCCGCCACGACCGCCGCAGCGCCACCGGCCGCTGCGCGTGCGAGAGCAGCGCGCCGGGGACGGCCACCAGGGCGGCGGCCGGCGCGGGCAGCAGGAACGCACCGGCGAGCAGCACGGGGTAGAAGGTCCCGGCCGGATGGGAGAGCCCCACGAACCGGGACCGGGCGACGCGCTCGCAGCCGGCGTACAGCGCGGCCAGCAGCGCCACCGCCCACCAGGGCGCGCGAACGCCCGGCAGCGGCAGCAGGCAGAGGACCGCGGCGACGACGACACAGGCGACATACACGCGTGTCCGAGCCGGTACCGCTTCCATGCGCCCCTCCCCGGCCATGTCCGTCAGGCCCGGAGCCTAGGACGGCGGAAGGGGGCTCCACGGGTGGATAACCCGCGGATTAGCACGTTCGAGTGATGCGTTCGAGTGTCCCAGAACGGGGTTCAGGACTCCTGCGGCGTGGCCGGCGAGGCCGTGACGTCCTGCTCGGGGACCGCCTGGCCGGAGCGGATCAGGTCGATCCGCCCCATGACCTTGGCGCGCAGATCCCCGGGGACGTCGTCATGCCCGCAGCAGCGCTTGACGAGCTTCTTCACGGCCTGCTCCAGGCCGTACTTCTCCAGGCACGGCGAGCACTCCTCGAAGTGGTGCTCGAACTTCACGCAGTCCGAGTCCGGCATCTCACGGTCGAGGAACTCGTAGAGATGATCGAGGATTTCGCTGCAATCCGTCTCGTGCGGCTCTCCGCAGCTCATGACCCCGAGCCTTTCGCTTCGTTCGACTCTCCGGCGCCGGCCGGAACCATCCCCCGCTCACGGGCGTAGTCCTCCAGCATGCCGCGCAGCTGACGGCGGCCGCGGTGCAGCCGGGACATCACCGTACCGATGGGTGTCCCCATGATGTCGGCGATCTCCTTGTAGGCAAAACCCTCGACATCCGCCAGGTAGACGGCGATGCGGAACTCCTCGGGGATCGCCTGGAGCGCTTCCTTCACGTCCGAGTCGGGCAGGTGGTCGAGCGCCTGCGACTCCGCGGAGCGCAAGCCCGTCGACATGTGCGACTCGGCGCGGGCGAGCTGCCAGTCCTCGATCTCCTCGGCCGCCGAGCGCTGCGGTTCCCGCTGCTTCTTGCGGTACGAGTTGATGAAGGTGTTGGTGAGGATCCGGTACAGCCACGCCTTGAGGTTGGTGCCCTCACGGAACTGGTGGAAGGACGCGTACGCCTTGGCGTACGTCTCCTGTACCAGGTCCTCGGCGTCGGCCGGGTTGCGCGTCATGCGCAGCGCGGCCGAGTACATCTGGTCGAGGAACTCGAGCGCGTCCCGCTCGAAACGCGCGCTGCGCTCGGTCGCGGTCTCCGTGCTCGTGCCGCCCTGGCCCTCGGGCTGCTCCGCCTGGCCGTTGTCGGTCCCTGCGTCGGTCCCAGTGACCGGACCCACCTCCTCCAGTGTTCTCGTGAGACCGAAACCGGTCTCACCCGAATCGGAGGATAGACGACGATCCGGTCCGCCCGCCGCCCGAATCGGGGCGGTCCTGGCCCCGTGCAGCACCGTCCACTCCAGGTCGGCACGGCTGCTGCGGCTCGGGCAGAAGGTCGAACCCATGCGGCGGACTTCCTCTCCTACGGCGTCGGTGCTGGTCTCCAGCACGTACGTCCCGCACAACAGTGACCACCGCCCCGGCATTCCCGAGGCTTCACCCGAGTGACCCGGTCCACCCGACGACGGCGTCCGTGATGACCGCCACGGTCTCCTCCTGCGAGATCCCCGCACGTTTCGGCACGGCGAAGCCGTGATCCCCGTACGGAACCTCCACGAGCTCGTAGGCGCCCTCGGGGAACTCCTCCGGCCTGCCGAACGGGTCGTTCCCGCCCTGCACGACCAGGGTGGGCACGCCGGAGCCGAGCAGTTCCCCGGCCCGGGACCTCTCCGGCCTGCCGGGCGGGTGGAGCGGGAAGCTGAGCGCGAGCACGGCGTGGGCGCCCAGCTCGGTCGCGGTACGGCAGGCCACCCGGGCCCCGGCGCTGCGGCCGCCCGAGACCACCGGCAGTCCGGGCGCGGCCAGCGCGGGCCAGATGCCGCGCCAGCCGGTGTCCAGGGTCCTGGGAGCGGGCGCGAGCTTCTTCCCGGCCACCCGCCAGGGCTGCTCCACCCGGGCCACGGTCACGCCGTGGGCGGGCAGGACCTCCGCCAGGGCCGTCAGGTCGCGGGTCTCGATACCGCCGCCGGCGCCGTGGCTGACGGCGAGCACCAGCCGGGGCCTGTCCGCCGGGTGCCAGGTGATGCGGGCGGTTCCGGCCTCGGTCTCGACAGCCTCGGTCGTCTCACGGGCCGCGTCGGTCCCGTCGTTCGCATGGGTCACGTCAGAAGAGTGTGCCCTCTTCCGGCCCTTCCAGTTCCTTCAGCAGCTCCGGCCCGTTGTTGCGGACGTTGCTGACGGCCGTGGTGACGGGGTAGGCGCGCATCAGTCCGGCCGGCGGCGGGGCGAGCAGGTCGCGCAGGCCGTCGGCGTCCGTGCGGGACGGGTCCAGCCAGGCGTCCCAGCGGTCGGGCGTCAGCATCAGCGGCATCCGGGGGTGGATGTCGGCCAGCGCCCGGGGCCCCTCGGCCGGTGCCACCGCGAGCGGGCTGGTCTCGGCCTCGGTGGTGATGACGGAGCACGTCACCCACCAGGCCTGCGGGTGGTCGTCCGGCAGTGTCTTGTCCCGCCAGAACTCGTACAGCCCGGCCATCGCGAAGACCGACCCGTCCGCCGGGGTCACGAAGTAGGGCTGCTTGCGGGGCCGCTTCTTCTTGCCCTCGACCTCCAGCTCGCGCTCCTGCGTGCCGGTGACCCACTCGTAGTAGCCGTCGGCGGGCAGGATGCAGCGCCGGGAGGTGAAGGCGCGGCGGTAGGACGGCTTCTCGTGGACGGTCTCGGCGCGGGCGTTGATCATCCGGGCGCCGCCCTCGGGCGTCTTCGACCACGAGGGGACGAGCCCCCACCTGAGCGTGCGCAGCTGCCGAACCGGCCGCGGGTCGTCCGCGTCTTTCAGGGGGCGGTCGAGGACGGCGTAGACCTCCTTGGTGGGCGCCACGTTGTAGTCCGGTTCGAGGGTCTCCTCGGGCTCCCACTTCTCGATCTCGAAGATTCCCGCGAGATCCTCTGGCCTACGACTCGCTGCATACCGTCCGCACATACGTGCCACACTGCCAGATTCCATCCGCCCACAGGGAGCCGACGCCGCACATGGACAGCACCGCAACCGCCTCGCTCGCCTCCCTCTGGGACGAGGTCTCCGGCACGCAGCCCGACCCCGACCTGTGGGTGGTGGTCGCGGCCCTGGGAGTCGCGCTCGCCGTGGTGATCCCGCACGGTCTGTGGCGCATCTCCCGCAACGCCATCACCATCGCGCACGAGGGCGGCCACGGCCTCGTCGCCCTGCTCTCCGGCCGCACCCTCACGGGCATACGGCTGCATTCGGACACCAGCGGCCTGACCGTCAGCCGCGGCAAGCCGCACGGCATCGGCATGATCCTCACGGCCGCCGCCGGCTACACCGCCCCTCCCCTGCTGGGTCTCGGCGGCGCGGCCCTGCTCGGCGCCGGCCGCATCACGCTCCTGCTGTGGCTGGCCACGGCCCTGCTGCTGGCCATGCTGGTGATGATCCGCAACGCCTACGGCGCCCTCACGATGATCGTCACCGGCGGACTGTTCGTGGTGGTGTCCTGGCTGGCCGGGCCTCAGGTCCAGGCGGCGTTCGCGTACGTGGTGGTGTGGTTCCTGCTGCTGGGCGGGGTGCGTCCGGCCTTCGAACTCCAGGCGAAGCGGGCCCGGGGCGGGGCGGGCGACTCGGACGCCGACCAGCTGTCCCGGCTCACCCACGTACCGGCGGGCCTGTGGTTCTTCCTGTTCCACGCCGTGTCGCTGTGCTCGCTGATCGGCGGAGGGCGCTGGCTGCTGGGGCTGTGACCGCGCGCGGACCGGGGCGAGCGGCGCGATGGGGCGGCCCCCGGACCACCGCCTGCTTATAAAGTAAAGGCATGGTCCCGAACACCGCAGACACCGCCCTCTGGCCCGCCCCGCACGCGAGCGGAGCCGTCGACGCGACGGTCCACGTGCCCGGGTCCAAGTCGGTCACCAACCGCGCCCTCGTCCTCGCCGCCCTCGCCTCCGAGCCGGGCTGGCTGCGCCGCCCGCTGCGCTCCCGCGACACGCTGCTGATGGCCGGCGCGCTGCGCGCGATGGGGATCGAGATCGAGGAGGGCGTCGGCCCGGACGGCACCGGCGAAGCGTGGCGGGTGCTGCCCACGGGGCTGCGCGGCCCGGCCACGGTCGACGTCGGCAACGCCGGCACCGTGATGCGGTTCCTGCCGCCCGTCGCCGCGCTCGCCGACGGCCCCGTCCGCTTCGACGGCGACCCCCGCTCCCACGAGCGCCCGCTGCACGGCGTCATCGACGCGCTGCGCCGGCTCGGCGCCCGGATCGACGACGACGGCCGCGGCGCGCTGCCGCTGACCGTGCACGGCGGCGGTGCCCTGGACGGCGGCCCGGTCTCGATCGACGCGTCCTCCTCGTCGCAGTTCGTCAGCGCCCTGCTGCTGTCCGGCCCGCGCTTCAACCAGGGCGTCGAGGTCCGCCACACCGGCGACACGCTGCCCTCCCTGCCGCACATCCGCATGACCGTGGACATGCTGCGCGCGGTCGGCGCCCAGGTGGACACCCCCGAGTCCGGCGGCGAGCCGAACGTCTGGCGGGTCACGCCGGGCGCCCTGCTCGGCCGGGACCTGGTCATCGAGCCGGACCTGTCCAACGCCCAGCCGTTCCTGGCGGCGGCCCTGGTCACGGGCGGCAAGGTCGTCATCCCGGACTGGCCGGCCCGCACCACCCAGCCCGGTGACCGGCTGCGGGAGATCTTCACGGAGATGGGCGGTTCCTGCGAACTCACCGAATACGGACTGGTGTTCAACGGCTCCGGCTCGATCCACGGGATCGACGTGGACCTCGGCGAGGTCGGCGAGCTGACGCCGGGCATCGCCGCCGTCGCGGCCCTCGCCGACTCCCCGTCGACCCTGCGCGGCGTGGCCCACCTGCGCCTGCACGAGACGGACCGGCTGGCGGCGCTGACCAAGGAGATCAACGAGCTCGGCGGCGACGTGACGGAGACGGCCGACGGCCTGCACATCCGCCCGCGCCGGCTGCACGGCGGGATCTTCCACACCTACGACGACCACCGCATGGCCACGGCCGGCGCGATCATCGGCCTGGCGGTGGAGGGCGTGCAGATCGAGAACGTGGCGACGACGGCCAAGACCCTGCCCGACTTCCCCGACCTGTGGACCGGGATGCTCGGGGCGTAGGACGCGGGGACCAGGTCATGCGCCGCTACGGCAAGCACACCGACGAGGACGACATCCGCACCCGTCCGGGCCGCCGAAACACCCGGCCCCGGACGAACATCCGGCCCAAGCACGAGGACGCCGCCGAGGGCCTCGTCCTCACCGTCGACCGGGGCCGCCTGACCTGCCTCGTCGAGGACCGGGTGGTCATGGCGATGAAGGCCCGGGAGCTGGGCCGCAAGGCCGCGGTGGTCGGCGACCGGGTGGCCCTGGTCGGCGACCTGTCGGGCAGGAAGGACACGCTGGCGAGGATCGTGCGCATCGCGGAGCGCACGTCCGTACTGCGACGCACGGCGGACGACGACGATCCCTACGAGCGCGTGGTCGTCGCCAACGCCGACCAGCTGGCCGTCGTCACCGCCCTGGCCGACCCGGAGCCCCGCCCCCGCCTGATCGACCGCTGCCTGGTCGCGGCCTACGACGGCGGCCTGGAACCGCTGCTGGTGCTGACCAAGTCGGACCTCGCCCCGCCCGAGAAGCTGCTGGAGCTCTACGGCGACCTCGACATCCCCTACGTCGTCACCAGCCGCGAGGAACTGGAGAGCGGCACCGCCGTCGCCCGGGTGCGCGAGCAGCTCGACGGCAAGATCACCGCCTTCGTGGGGCATTCCGGGGTCGGCAAGACGACCCTGGTCAACGCGCTGGTGCCCGAGGAGCGGCGGCGCTCGACCGGGCATGTGAACGCGGTGACGGGCCGTGGCCGGCACACCACCACCTCGGCGCTGGCGCTGCCGCTGGCCGGCACCGACGGCTGGGTCATCGACACGCCGGGCGTGCGGTCGTTCGGGCTGCACCACGTCGACCCGTCCCGGGTCATCAAGGCCTTCCCCGACCTGGAGCCGGGCACCGAGGGCTGCCCGCGCGCGTGCAGCCATGACGAGCCGGAGTGCGCGCTGGACGCCTGGGTCGCCGCGGGGCACGCGGATCCGGCGCGGCTGTACTCGCTGCGCCGGCTGCTGGCCGCACGGGAGCGCACGGAAGGCGACTGACCTCCGCGTTGTTTGTCCTGCCGTGCGGACGGTAAGTGCATAATCGCACCAAGCCGGATGCAAGCCTCGACAAAACGAGACGAAGCGGTCACTGAACGTGGGGTTACGGGAGGACGACACATGGCGTGGCTGCTGGTCATCGTGGCCGGGTTGCTCGAGACCGGTTTCGCCGTCTGCCTGAAGCTGTCGCACGGCTTCACACGGCTCTGGCCGACGATCGCGTTCTGCGTCTTCGCGCTCGGCAGTTTCGGTCTGCTCACCCTGTCGCTGAAGAAGCTCGACGTGGGCCCCGCCTACGCCGTGTGGACGGGCATCGGGGCGGCGGGGACGGCCATCTACGGCATGGTGTTCCTGGGTGACCTGGTGTCGACGCTGAAGATCGTGTCGATCAGCCTCGTCGTCATCGGCGTGATCGGGCTGCAGTTGTCGGGCTCGGCGCACTGACGCCCTGTCAGCCGGCCTGCCGGGGCAGGGCGCTGCGGACGAGGTCGGCGACGCCGCCCTCGCCGGGCGGTGCGGCCACGCAGGACAGGGCCAGCCGGACGGCGAGTTCGCAGGAGCGGGCCAGGTCGGCCGTGTCGGACTTGGGCGTGCCGGGTCCGGCCAGGACGGTCACGGCGCGGTCGCGGACGAGGGCGACGAAGTCGCCGGGCGAGGGCAGGGGTCCGTCGGCCCGGCGCTGGGCCGGCACGGCGGAGGTGGACGGGACGGCCGACAGGGTCGGCGACGGCAGGCGTTCGCTCCAGCAGCCGGTGAGCATGGCGCGCACGAGGGCGTTGTCCCGGGCCGCGGAGGTGACCCACTCGGCGGTGGCGGTGAGCCGGTCGCGCGGGTCGCCGGGGCCGGCGAGCGCGCGGTCCACCCCGGCGAGATAGCCGTCGGCCTCCCTGCGCACGAGCGCCCGGGCGAGGCCGTCCTTGCTGCCGAACTCGTTGTACAGCGTCTGCCGGGACACTCCGGCCGCCGCGGCCACGTCCACCATCCGCACGGCGGACCACGGCCGGCGCGCCAGCGCCGCGAAAGCGGCGTCCAGCAGAGATTCCCGCGCTGCAGGCATCATCGCCTCCCCTTGGGGCGAGCGGCTCTGCGCCCAGGTTTGACGCGCGTGGAAGCACTGTCAAGGGTTCGCGAGCGCGCACGGGGGCGCGTTTCGGCCGTCTCGCGCGGGGTGTTGAGACACCCCGGGCCCGGGCCTTGCCGCCGAGCGCGCTCACCCGCCCCGCGCCGCGCATCCCACCGGCACGTCACCCGATGACTCCCCGGCCACAAACCCCCGGTGGCCCCATCCCCACCTCGGCAGATAGGTTCGTCACATGCCCGACTACCTCGACGACCTGCGCCTCGCTCACGTCCTGGCGGACGCCGCGGACGCCGCGACGACGGACCGGTTCAAGGCCCTCGACCTCAAGGTGGAGACCAAACCGGACATGACACCGGTGAGCGAGGCGGACAAGGCCGCGGAAGAGCTCATCCGCGGCCAGCTCCAGCGCGCCCGGCCCCGGGACGCGATCCTCGGCGAGGAGTACGGCGTGGAGGGCACCGGCCCGCGCCGCTGGGTGATCGACCCGATCGACGGCACCAAGAACTACGTCCGCGGCGTCCCCGTCTGGGCCACGCTCATCTCCCTCATGGAGGCCGGCGAGGGCGGCTTCCAGCCGGTCGTCGGGGTCGTCTCCGCCCCCGCGCTGGGCCGCCGCTGGTGGGCCGCGAAGGGCCACGGCGCCTTCAGCGGGCGCTCCCTCACCAAGGCCTCCCGGCTGCACGTCTCCCGCGTCTCCAAGCTCTCCGACGCCTCCTTCGCGTACTCCTCGCTCAGCGGCTGGGAGGAGCAGGGCCGCCTGGACGGCTTCCTGGACCTGACCCGCGAGGTGTGGCGCACGCGCGCGTACGGCGACTTCTGGCCGTACATGATGGTCGCCGAGGGCTCGATCGACATGTGCGCCGAGCCGGAGCTCTCACTGTGGGACATGGCCGCGAACGCGATCATCGTCACCGAGGCCGGCGGCACCTTCACGGGCCTGGACGCCCGCCCGGGCCCGCACAGCGGCAACGCGGCCGCGTCGAACGGCCTGCTCCACGACGAGTTGCTCGGATACCTCAACCAGCGTTACTGACCGCCCTCTTGTTGACCCTCCCTTTGCCTGCCACTCTGGGAGTCCCCCCACTTGTGAACTTGTGAAAAGTGGAACAAAGGCGGGGACACTCCCAGGAGGTGGCTCCATCCATGCTCGTCCGTGACGCCATGAGCACCGTCGTCCTCACCATCGGCCCGGCCCACACCCTGCGCCAGGCCGCCGCGCTGATGTCCGCCCGGAAGGTCGGCGCGGCCATCGTCCTCGACCCTGACGCCGGCGGCATCGGCATCCTCACCGAACGCGACATCCTCAACTCCGTGGGCCGCGGCCAGGACCCGGACACCGAGCGCGCCCACGCCCACACCACCAACGACGTCGTGTTCGCGACCCCGACCTGGACCCTGGAGGAGGCGGCCGGCGCGATGGCGCACGGTGGCTTCCGTCATCTCATCGTGCTGGACCGCGACGAGCCCGCCGGCGTCGTCTCGGTCCGCGACATCATCCGCTGCTGGGCACCGGCACGTCAGCAGGTGCCCGCCTGACGGCACGGGAGCACACGAACGGGCCGGGCCCCCTCGGGGGACCCGGCCCGTCCACTACCGCAAGCGGTCCAGTGCTGGAGTTCAGCCGCGCAGGGCCTGGACCGCGACCTCCAGCCGCTTGCCGTAGTCTCCGTCGGCCCGACGGAAGTTGTCGATCGCCCGCTCGACGATGTCGTCGCGCGAGACCTTGGCGATGAAGCCCGCCAGGTTGGCGATCAGGCGCTCCTTCTCGTCCTCCGACATCAGCCGGTAGAGGTTGCCCGCCTGGACGAAGTCGTCGTCCTCGGCGTGGACGGGAGCCGGGTGGTTGCCCGTGGCGCCGCTCACGGCCGTGGCGGACCACAGCGGACGGTCCGTCTGGAACGGTCCGCCGAAGCTGTTCGGCTCGTAGTTCTTCGCTCCCCCGTGACGGCCGTCGTAGAGGTACCCGTCCCGCGAGTTGGTGCGCGCCACGGTGGCGTGCGGGCGGTTCACCGGCAGGTGGTCGGCGTTGATGCCGACGCGGTAGCGGTGGGCGTCGCCGTACGCGAAGAGGCGGCCCTGGAGCATCTTGTCCGGGGACGGGCCGATGCCCGGCACGAAGTGGGCGGGGCTGAAGATCGACTGCTCGACCTCGGCGAAGATGTTCTCCGGGTTGCGGTTGAGCTCCAGCCTGCCGATCTCGACGACCGGGTAGTCCGCGTGCGGCCACACCTTGGTCAGGTCGAACGGGTTGAAGCGGTACGTCGCCGCCTCGGCGACGGGCATGATCTGCACGCCGACGGTCCAGCTCGGGTACTCGCCGCGCTCGATGGCCTCGCGCAGGTCACGCTGGTGGGAGTCGGGGTCCTCACCGGCGAGCCGGGCGGCCTCCGCGCTGGTCAGGTTCTTGATGCCCTGGTCGGTCTTGAAGTGGTACTTCACCCAGAAGGCCTCGCCGGCCGCGTTGCTCCACTGGAAGGTGTGCGAGCCGAAGCCGTCCATGTGGCGGTAGGAGGCCGGGATGCCCCGGTCGCCGAACAGCCAGGTCACCTGGTGCGTGGATTCGGGCGACAGGCTCCAGAAGTCCCAGACGTTGTCCGCCTCGGTCGAGCCGGTGTACGGGTCGCGCTTCTGGGTGTGGATGAAGTCGGGGAACTTGATGGCGTCCTTGATGAAGAACACCGGGGTGTTGTTGCCGACGAGGTCGTAGTTGCCCTCCTCGGTGTAGAACTTCAGCGCGAAGCCGCGCGGGTCGCGGACGGCGTCCGCCGCGCCCAGGTTGCCGGCCACCGTCGAGAAGCGCAGGAAGACCTCGGTCTGCTTGCCGATCTCGGAGAGGAACGCGGCACGCGTGTACGGCGTGACGTCGGCGGTCACCGTGAAGGTGCCGTAGGCGCCGGCACCGCGCGCGTGCACCACGCGCTCCGGGATCCGCTCGCGGTTGAAGTGGGCGAGCTTCTCCAGCAGGAGCTGGTCCTGAACGAGCACCGGGCCACCGACGCCCGCGGTCTCGCTGTTCTGATTCGCGGCGACCGGAGCCCCGGCCTCCGTCGTAAGCGGTCCCTGCGTCGTCACGTGCGCCTCCTGCACCGTTCCTGGCCAAACCTGTCCCTTGGCCAAAGCCGTTCTCGATCCTACAATAGACATTGTCTAAAGCAAGTGAGACTCTAATCTCACACCTGTTCGGGACCTGGTCCCCTTAGCTGTTAGGCTGGTGGCCATGAGTGACCTTCTGGAACGCCTGCGCGGGCGCGGATGGCGGATGACCGCGCAGCGGCGCGTCGTGGCCGAGGTCCTCGACGGCGAACACGTCCATCTGACGGCCGACGAGGTCCACGCCCGGGCCGTCGCCAAGCTGCCCGAGATCTCCCGGGCGACCGTCTACAACACGCTCGGTGAGCTCGTGACCCTGGGCGAGGTGCTGGAGGTCTCGACCGATCAGCGCGCCAAGCGGTACGACCCGAACGCTCACCGGCCGCACCACCACCTGGTCTGCGCCCAGTGCGGCGCGATCCGCGACGTGCACCCCGTCGGCAACCCCCTGGCGGATCTTCCCGACTCCGAGCGCTTCGGCTTCACGGTCTCGGACGTCGAGGTGACGTACCGCGGCGTCTGTCCGAACTGCGCGGCCGCCTAGCCCGGCCCACGCGAAAGCCCCGGCACCGATGGTGCCGGGGCTTTCCGCTGCGCACGCGGTCCGCTGGAGCCCTGGGAAACACCGAGGGCCGGAACCCTTTCGGATTCCGGCCCTCGGCCTTCAGTAGCGGGGACAGGATTTGAACCTGCGACCTCTGGGTTATGAGCCCAGCGAGCTACCGAGCTGCTCCACCCCGCGTCGGTGAATGCAACGTTACGTCAATGACGAGGGCAGATGCAAATCGCTTAACGCCGGCGCCGCCAGTGACACTGCCGATCACGAGGAAGGGAGCCTCCAGGGGCCGTCCGGACCCCCGCTCGACCCTGGGACGCCCTGGGACGAACCCCGACCAGCCCGCAAGCCGCCCGACCCCACGCCGACGGCCCTCGCCGGAGCACGCCTCCCCGCCGAGCCACCCCGCGGCCGTGCCGAGACGAAACCGCCGCGTCAGGCGGCCCTCAGCCCCGGGACGAACGCCTGCCGCCCTCAGCGACGACCGGCCAGAACCACCACTCACCCCAGGACCAGCCCCAACCGGCCCGCAAGCCACCCGACCCCACGCCGACCGCTCCCACCGGAGCACGCCTACCAGCCCAGCCGCCCCGCGGCCCTGCCAAAGCGGCCGCCGCTCCAGGCGGCCTCAGCCCCGGGACGAACGCCGAGCGCCCCGCAAGCCGCCGCCCCGCTTCACGCCGACAGTTCCTGCCGGAGTGCGTCGCGCAGCCGAGCCGCTCGTTCCGCCACCGACCCCGGGCCCAGGGACACGGCCCGGTCGGCCCACCGCTGCCCCTCCGCCAGCTCGCCCCGACGCGCGTAGACCAGGGCCAGCCGCAACGCGGCCCGCCCGTGCCCGGCGTCGGCCGCCCGTGTCCACCACACGACCGCCTCGGGCTCGCTCCCCTCCCGGGCCAGCAGCAGCCCGAGATTGAACGCGCCGTTGCGGGACCCGGCCTCGGCCGCCTCCCGGTACCACCGGGCCGCCTCGACGACGTCCCCCCGGGCCGCCGCCAGCATGCCGACCCGCACCTGGGCCCGCCGATGCCCCTGGGACGCCGCCCGCTCGTACCACTCCTCGCACTCGCTGCGCAGGTGCACCGGCTCGCCGAGCTCGTGCGCCGGCTCCGGCGGCCGCCGCGCGTCGAGCACGGTCGCCAGCCGGTACGCGGCCTCGGCGCTCCCGCCCCCGGCCGCACACCGCAGGTACCGCTCGGCCTCCTGCTCGTCGCCGTCCCGCAGCCGCGCGATGCCGACCTGCAGCGCCGCCTCGGTGTGCCCGGCGGCGGCGGCCCGCTCGTACCAGCGCAGCGCGGCCTCCTCCTCACCCCGCCCGGCGTGCAGGATGCCCAGGTTGAACGCGGCGTCCACGCTCCCGGCCTCCGCGGCCTTGGAGAACCACGGCTCCGCACCCGTCTCGTCCCCGCCCCGCAGCAGCAGGATCGCCAGCGCGTTGGCGGCCTCCCGGTGCCCGGCGTAGGCCGCGCGCCGGTACCACTGCTCGGCCTGCGCGGTGCGCCCCTGCTCGGCGCAGAGCAGCCCGAGGTTGTACGCGCCGTTCACGTCGCCCGCGTCCATCGCGGCCCGGTACCACCGCTCGGCGGTCTGGGTCTCGCCCCGCTCGGCGTGCAGCGCGCCCAGCGCGTTCGCCGCGTTGCCGTCGCCGTCCTGCGCGGCCCGCAACCACCACACGGCGGCGTTCTCCGTGTCGCCCGCGTCGCGCAGCAGGAACCCGAGCGCGCAGGCGGCCCGCGCCTCGCCGTCCTTGGCGGACGTCAGGTACCAGCGCCCGGCCTCCTTGAGCTCGCCGCGCCGCTCCAGGATCGACCCCAGGTGCAGGGCGGCCCGCCGGTGCCCGCGCGCGGCGGCCTGCCGGTACCACTGCTCGGCCTCCTCGGGCGCCTGGACGCCGCTGTCGCCGTCGGTCTCCCGCGCCGTCCTGCGGTCCAGGGCCCGGGCCAGCCGGTACGCGGCCTCGCGATGCCCGCGCTCGGCCGCCACGCGCATCCACTGCTCGGCCGCGGCGTCCCCACGGTGCTCCAGCAGGTCGGCGAGGGCGTACGCGCCCAGGGTGTGGCCCTGTTCGGCGGACTGGCGCAGCCAGTACTCGGCGGCGGGCTCGTCGCCGCGCTCGCGGTGGTGCCGGCCGAGGGCGTGCGCGGCCGCGGCCGATCCCGCGACGGCGGCGATCCGCCACCAGCCGGCGGCCTCGTCGGCGTAGCCGCGCTGGTGGAGCAGGACGCCCAGGTTGTTGGCCGCGGCCCGGTCGCCCGCGGCGGTGGCGGCACGCAGATGAGGTTCGGCACCGTCGAGATCACCGCGGCGCAGCAGCATGGCCCCGAGGACACTCATCGCCTCGATGTCGCCGGCCTCCGCGGCGAGCCGCTGACGCAGCTCTTCGGCCGCCTCGTCGGCGAGTTCCCCGGTCTCGTCCGGGGTCTCGGTGTCCTCCCGGGTGGAAGGTTGCACAAAACGCCCTGTCTCGAACAGAGTTGCCTTGTCCCCCATAACGTCCATCGTCGCACCACCTGCAACCTGGGTACACCTGGTATACCGCAGCCAGTGAGGTCACTACAGCGTTTTGTCGACATGCCCACAGAACGACAAGTCAAACACAGAACGCCCAACTCCCCCCGGCGGCGCGGCCGCAGCGCGCACCCATACATGCGTTCACACATCACGAAGGCCCGGATTCCACTGTGGAATCCGGGCCTTCGTGGCCGCGCCGTCACTCGGACATCGCGACTTCAGTAGCGGGGACAGGATTTGAACCTGCGACCTCTGGGTTATGAGCCCAGCGAGCTACCGAGCTGCTCCACCCCGCGCCGTTGTGTTCACAACCGTATCACGGCGCGGGACGGGCATTTCACCAGGCCAGGGCCTAACTGCTCGGCTTGGGGCTCGGGCTGCCGCTGGGCTTGCTCTCGCCGCCCCCGGCGCCTCCGCCTCCGCGGCTCGCCTCGGCCTGGGCGTCCTCGGCCCGCTGCAGCGCGTCCTCCAGGTCCTCCTGCGCCCGGCCGTACGCCTCCCAGTCGTTCTCCTTCAGGGCCTCCTGGCCGGCGTCGAACGCCTTCTGGGCGTCCTCCAAGGCCTGTTGGACCGTCGGGTTCTCGGACGTCGGCGGAGGC
The DNA here is from genome assembly GCF_040303825.1 of Streptomyces sp. NPDC094143. Taxonomy (NCBI): domain Bacteria; kingdom Bacillati; phylum Actinomycetota; class Actinomycetes; order Kitasatosporales; family Streptomycetaceae; genus Streptomyces; species Streptomyces sp. NPDC094143. The sequence continues at coordinate 162,209 of NZ_JBEOTZ010000015.1, read as the reverse complement.
GGCGTGTCCCCCTCCTCCGGCGGCTCGGGAGTCGCGCCCTCCGCTCCGAAGACCTTGTTGAGGGCCTCGTCGAGCGTGTTCTCGAAGGCGGTCTGGCCTCCGTAGGTGACCAGCACCTTGCGCAGCAGCGGGTACTTCAGTCCGCCACCGCGGACGTAGACCGGCTCCACGTACAGCAGTCCGCCGTCCAGCGGCACCGTCAGCAGGTTGCCGTACTCGACTTCGGAGTCGCCGCCTCTCAAGAGCCTGATGGACTCGGCGATGTCCTCTTGGGAGTTGAACTGGCTCTGGACCTGCTTGGGCCCGTTCACCGTGGTGTTCGTCGGCAGTTTCAGGATTCTGATCTTGCCGTAGTCGGACGTGCCCGCCTCCGCGTCGACCGCCATGAACGCGCTGAGGTTGTCCCGGCCGTTGGGCGTGAAGGTCGTCGTCAGGGAGAACGCCTGCGCCTTCTGGTCGGGCATCTTCATGCTCAGGTAGTACGGCGGCACCGCGTTGCCCGACCGGTTCGTCGGGTCGTCCGGCACCTGCCAGACCTCGCTGCCGCTGAGGAACGTCGTCGCGTCCTTCACGTGGTAGCGCGTGAGCAGCTCCCGCTGGACCTTGAACAGGTCCTGGGGGTAGCGCAGGTGGTCCATCAGCGACTTGGAGATGTCGCTCTTGGGCTCCACCGTGTCCGGGAAGGCCTTCATCCAGGTCTTGAGGACCGGGTCCTTCGTGTCCCACTGGAAGAGCTTGACCTCGCCGGTGTACGCGTCGACGGTCGCCTTCACCGAGTTGCGGATGTAGTTGACCTGGTTCTGCTGGGCCACCACCGCACGGTTGTCGTTGGTGGCGGTCAGCGAGTCGGCGGTCGTGTCACCGAGGGTCGTGCGCGAGGAGTACGGGTAGCCGTTCGTCGTCGTGTAGGCGTCGACGATCCACTGGATCCGGCCGTCCACGACCGCCGGGTAGGCGTCGCCGTCGATGGTCAGCCACGGGGCGACCGCCTCGACGCGCTCCTTGGGCGTGCGGTTGTACAGGATCCGCGAACCCTCGCCGATGGCGCCGGAGTAGAGGATCTGCGGCTCGCCGAACGCCACCGCGTACGCGGCCCGGTTGACCGGGTTGGAGAGGTTGACCCCGCTGTCGCCCTTGTAGCTGGTGGTCTTCTCGCCGTTGTCGTCGGAGTAGTCGATCTCCTTCTGGGGACCGCCGACGATCGAGTACGTGTCGGTCTTCTCGCCGTAGTAGATCCGCTGCTCGTAGGTACCGAGGTCGCCCTCGGAGGGCAGGTCGGACTCCGTGAAGTTCGGACGGCCCTGGGCGTCGGCGCTGGTGCCCTCGGCGGCGACCACTCCGAACCCGTGGGTGTACCGGAAGTGGTTGTTGATCCAGTTCTTCTTCGGGATGCCCGCGAGGTTCAGCTCACGCAGGCCGATGACCGTGTCCTGCTCCTTGCCGTCCTTGGCGTAGCGGTCGACGTCCAGGTTGTTCGGGAACGCGTAGTAGTTCCTGATCTGCTGGAGCTGCTGGAACGTCGGCGAGACGATGTTCGGGTCCATGATCCGGATGCTCGCCGTGGCGTCGACGTCGTCGCGGAGCCTGGTCTTGTCCTCGGTCGTGCTCGTACCCGTGTAGTCGGTGACCTTGGTGCCGTCGATGCCGTAGGCCTTGCGCGTCGCCTCGAGGTTCTTCTCGACGTACGGCGCCTCCTTGGCCTGCTCGTTCGGCTGGACCTGGAACTTCTGCACGATCGCCGGGTAGAGCCCGCCGATGAGGATGGCGGAGAGCACCATCAGGCCGAAGCCGATCACGGGCAGCTGCCAGGTGCGCCGCCACAGGGTGGCGAAGAACAGCAGCGCGCAGATGACGGCGATGCAGAACAGGATCGTCTTGGCCGGCAGGTAGGCGTTGGCGTCGACGTACCGCAGGCCGGTCCAGTTGTCGGTCGCCCGGAAGTCGCTGGACTTCACCGCGAGCCCGTACCGGTCGAGCCAGTAGGCGACCGCCTTCAGGGCCACGAAGATCCCGATGAGCACGGACAGGTGCCCGGTGGCCGCGGCCGTGGCGCGCGCACCGGGGCTGGTGACGCGCAGCCCGCCGTAGAGGTAGTGGGTGAGCGCGGCGGCGATCACGGAGAGGATCGCGGCGGCGAAGCCGAAGCCGAGCAGGAACCGGTACCAGGGCAGGTCGAAGGCGTAGAAGGAGACGTCCAGCTTGAACTGGGGGTCCTTCTGTCCGAAGGACACGCCGTTGACCCACATCAGCCATGTGCGCCACTGGCCGGACGCGGAGGCGCCGGCGATCAGGCCCACCAGGGAGGTGATCCCGAGGAGCAGCCACTTCTTGTAGGGCGCGATGCTCATGCGGTACCGGTCGAGGTTCTGCTGCTCCATCGACATGGCACTCAGCGGCGGCCGCAGCCGGTGCGCCAGCCAGATGTTGACGCCGACCGCGACGGCCATGAGCAGGCCGAAGACGAAGAAGAGTCCGATCTTGGTCCACAGGGTGGTGGTGAAGACCGAGGAGTAGTTCACCGACCGGTACCAGAGCCAGTCCGTCCAAAACCCCGCGAACATGGTGAACGCCATGCCGAGGACGGCCAGGACGCCCAGCGTCATGAGCAGGGTCCGGACGCGCCGGGACGGGCGGCCCACTCTCATCCGCGGCCCTGTCGGGCCTCCGCCGCGGTCCGGCATCTGGAAAGCCAAGGTGCGCACCTCGAAGTTCGCTGTCGATTCGTCGGGCCCGCGTCTCACGGGCCGTCCGTGGCCCCCGTGATCGTGGGCCCCCACCTATGCAACTTACTCACCGTTTACTCGGTTCCCGATTCCGGCCAGGAACGAGAGAGGATTGTGACCATGTCCAACACTCCCATGGCTGCGAACCCGCTCACCCGGGCCGTGCTCGAGATCGACGAGTACGTCTCCGGCCTCGGCTGGGACCAGCCGGCCCGCCTTTTCGCCCTCGTCGACACCGCACGGCTGCGAGCCGAACAGCCCTCGCTCGCGGACCGGCTCGGTCTGGGCGAGGAGCCGGAGAACTCCGGCCTCACCCCGATCGAGCAGGACGAGGTTCCAACGGGCAAGCCGCTCGACGAGTTCCTCGCCACCATCGCCTGGCCCGACGCGGTTTCCGGCTGCGCCCTCGCCGTGGAGCGCCTGATGCTGCCCCCGTCCGCCGAGGCCCAGGTCCCGAAGGATCTGAGCGGGGCGGCGCTGACGAAGTGGGTGGCGGAGCACCCGGACCGTCAGGAGGTCCGGATGACGGTCGGGGTGCTGCGCGACGGCACCCGCGACTCGGCCCTGAGGCTGCGCGAGAAGGACTCGCCGACCGAGGTGCTGACCGGCTCCGACCTGGTGCCGGGCCTGGCGGAGGCGCTGTCCGCGACCTTCGAGGACTAGCCCGCGGGCTTCGGGGCCCGGACCGCCGGGCCCCTTTCGGCTGCTTACCGCACCTACTTACCGCACCGCGGAAGGTCCGCGGTGTCGCCGCCGCGGATGTCCTTCAGGGCACCGAGGGCGTCCCGGATGGTGTCCACCTTGACGAGGGTGAGGCCTTCCGGGGTGTCCTTGGCGGCGGCCGCGCAGTTGTCGGCGGGCGTCAGGAAGTACTGGGCGCCCTTCGCCCGCGCGCCGACGGTCTTCATCTCGATGCCGCCGATCGGGCCGACCTTGCCCGCGTCGTCGATCGTGCCGGTGCCGGCCACGAACGTGCCGCCGGTCAGGCTGCCCGGCGTGAGCTTGTCGTAGATGCCGAGCGCGAACATCAGACCGGCGCTCGGTCCGCCGACGTCGGCCAGCTTGATGTCGATGGTGAACGGGAACGTGTGATCGGTTCCGGCGGAGATGCCGACGATGGCGCGCTTCTCACCCGCGTCGTCGGACGTCGTGCTGGTGATCGTGATGTCCTCGGTCCTGGTCGGCGTCCGCTTCTCCTTCTCGGCGGCGGCCTGTTCCTTGGCGGGCACGATGGTGAAGCGGACGTCCTGGCCGGGCTTGTGCTTCGTGACCAGCTTCGCGACGTCGGCCGGCTGCTTGACCGCCGTACCGTCGACGGCCTTGATCACGTCCCCGGCGTGCAGCTTGTTCTCGGCCGGGGACCCCTTGACGACCGTGGAGACGATCACCCACGACTTCACCGGGACGTCGAGCTCCTTCAGGGCGGCGACCTTGGCGCTCTCCTGGGACTGGCTGAACTCCTCGGCGTTCTCCTGGGTGGACTGCTCCTCGGTCTTGCCGTCCGGGTAGAGCGTCTCGTGCGGCACGACCTTGTTGTCGTGCGCGAGCCAGCCGTAGACGGCCTCGACCAGGTTCATCCGGTAGTCGGCGCTCGTGACCCGGACCGTGGTCATGTTCAGATGGCCGGTCGTCGCATACGTCTTCCGCCCCGCGATCTGCAGCACCGGCTCGCCGTCGTGATCGCCGAGCGTGTTCACCGTCGGCCCCGGGGACATCTCCGAGTACGGCACGGGGATGAACACTCCCGCGCACAACAGCGCGATCAGCATCAGGGTGGAGGCGAGCATCGTCGCAGTGCGGCGTGGCATGACTCGACAGTACGGGACGGTCCTGTCAGCGCACCGTCAGGGCCGCCCGTACGGGGCGGCCCTACGCGCCAAGACGCTTGTGACCTGCTGTTTTCCGACCGTCAGGCACCCGGCCGGGGCTTCTCCATGGCCTCGCGGAAGCGGGCGTATCCGATGAGTTCCGGGCCGTCGCCACGGACCTTGCGGGTCCGGTTGGCCCAACTTCCCCACAGCCCCGCGCCGATCGCAGCCACAAGCGGAATCAGCAACCAGGCGAGCGCCGCCATGCCGACCTCCAACCCCATCGAGCGTCCGCGAACTGACTGATCAGCAGATTAACCATCCGCAGTGACAACGCTCACGCCGGGGGTGCGGTTACGCAACCGGAATTCGCCTTGCCGGATCAGCAGGCGCCGACCCACTCCTCGGTGCCGTCGGAGAACCGCTGGTGCTTCCAGATGGGGACCTCGTGCTTGAGGTCGTCGATGAGCTTGCGGCACGCCTCGAAGGCCTCTCCGCGATGCGGGCAGGAGACGGCGACGACCACGGCGAGGTCCCCGATCCGCAGGTCGCCCACGCGGTGCACGGCCGCCAGCGCCCGCACGGGGAACTCGGCGGCCACCTTCTCGGCGATCCGACGCATCTCGGCCTCCGCGCTGGGGTGGCAGGAATACCCCAGCTCCGCCACGTCGGCACCGCCGTCGTGGTTGCGCACGGTGCCGACGAAGAGCGCGGTGCCGCCGGACGCGTCGTCCCCGACGGCGCGGAACACCTCGTCCACGGACAGGGGCGTGTCCCGGATCCCGATCAGCTTGACGGGGTCCTGCGCGGCCCGCTCACCGGGGTGATCGCTCGTGGATGCCATGGCCCCATCGTGCCGCACGGGACCGACAGCACGAAATAGAGCCATCGACCGGCACGCGCGCGTGGAGGTTTGGAGTCTCCTACAGCGTTCCGCTGCCACGCGGGCGTCCCGCGGATCGCTGCAGGGGCGTCCCTCAGATCCGCCGCCGCGCCTTCCGGGCCCGCCGCACCACCGCCGCCGCGCCCAGCAGCGCCACCGTCGCGCCCGCGGCGCCCGCGGCCGTCGCGTCCTTGCGGCCCAGGCGCCGCCCGGCGACGGTGTGCCGCCCGGAGACCTCCTCCAGGAGTTCCGCGAGGACCTCCTCGTTGGTGTACCGCGGCCGCCACCCGGCGTCGTGCAGCCGGCTGCCGCTCACCACCCAGGGGTACATCGTGTAGGCCAGGTCCCCCGCGGGGGAGGGCGTGAGGCCGATCCGGTGCAGCCGTGCCGCCGCGCCCAGGGCGACCGCCGACGGCAGCTCCATCCGGCGGATCCCGCTGAGCTCCTCGACCTCCTCCTGCTCCAGCCACCCGTCGCACCCGACGGCGAGTTCCCCCTCGACCTTCTCCAGGACGGCGTACTCCAGCGCGCTGCACAGGTCCTCGACGTGGCAGAACTGCCACGCGGGCCGCGACCCGGCGACGACCAGCAGCCGGGGCGACTCGAAATACCTGGTCAGAGCCGTGTCGGTGCCGCCGACCAGGACGGCCGGCCGCACCACGGTGACGTTCAGTCCGGGGTGGGCCCGGGGTGCCCGCCGTGCCAGCCGCTCGATCTCCAGCAGGTCGCCGACGCCCGTGGCCTCCGCCGTGGCGCGCAGCTCCGCGTCCTCCGACAGCGGCAGTTCGTTGTCGGGCAGCGCCCCGTAGACCATCGACGAGGTGCACAGCACGACCCGGTGCACTCCGGCGGCCGCGGCGGCGGTCAGTACGGTCTGCGTCCCCCGGACGTTGTAGGCCGTTCGGGCGGCGGCGTCGGTCTCCAGGTCGAGGTCGAGCGCCAGGTGGACCACGACGTCGGCGCCGCGCAGCTTGTCCGCGATGGCCGGATCCCGTACGTCGAGGATGTGCCACTGCGCGGCGGCGCACTCACCACGCCGCTCGTCGATGGCCAGCACCTGTCTGACCTCGTCGGACGCCGCGAGCTGCTCGGTGAGCAGCGCGCCGACGCCGTACGCGGCGCCGGTGACCGCGACGACGGGGCCGCGCCCCGCGGGACTCGCGGAACTGGTTGACTGGTTTCGCGCTGCGCGAACCTGCGGATCTGGGGAACTCACCGGGCGTCTCCAGCGGTTGTCTTCAGTACGAGCGCGAGCGACGCGTGCGTACCAGGTGGCATCCATCCTGCCGCAGGCCGTCAGTCGGCGAAGCACCGAGGCCCGATCCGCCCCGGGTGTCTACGCTGGGTGGTGTTGTCGGGCAGCCGTGCCGCCGGAAAGAACCGGCGGCCCTACCAGCCGAGGAATCCCGTGAGTGACACCCCATTCGGATTCGGCCTTCCGCCGGAGGAGCCGGACGACGGCGACGAGGGCAAGAAGAAGGACCAGCAGAGCGGTGGTGGTCAGGGACCGGCCAACCCGTTCGGCTTCGGCGGCCTGCCCGGAGCCGGAGGCTTCGGCGGCGGCCCCGGTGGCCCCGGTGCGGACAATCCGTTCGCAGCCATGTTCGGCTCTCTCAACCCCAACGACCTGGGCGCCGCGTTCCAGCAGCTGGGCCAGATGCTCTCCTACGAGGGCGGCCCGGTGAACTGGGACATGGCCAAGCAGATCGCCCGCCAGACGGTCTCCCAGGGCTCCCCTGACGGCACCAAGGACGCCAGCGTCGGCCCCGCCGAGCGCCGGGCCGTCGAGGAGGCCGTCCGCCTGGCGGACCTGTGGCTCGACGACGCCACGTCCCTGCCGTCGGGCGCCGGCTCCGCCGTGGCCTGGAGCCGCGCGGAGTGGGTGGAGGCGACCCTGCCCGCCTGGAAGGAGCTCGTCGACCCGGTCGCCGAGCGCGTCGGCACCGCCATGGGCGACGTCCTGCCGGAGGAGATGCAGGCCATGGCCGGCCCGCTGATCGGCATGATGCGCTCGATGGGCGGCGCCATGTTCGGCACGCAGATCGGGCAGGCCGTCGGCGTGCTCGCGGGCGAGGTCGTCGGCTCGTCCGACATCGGCCTGCCGCTCGGTCCGGCCGGCAAGGCCGCGCTGCTGCCGGTGAACGTCGAGACGTTCGGCAAGGACCTGAGCGTCCCCCAGGAGGAGGTACGGCTGTACCTCGCCCTGCGCGAGGCGGCCCACCAGCGCCTCTTCGCGCACGTGCCGTGGCTGCGCTCGCACCTGTTCGGCGCGGTCGACGGCTACGCCCGCGGCATCAAGGTCGACACGGCCAAGCTGGAGGACGTGGTCGGCCAGTTCGACCCGCAGAACCCCGAGCAGCTGCAGGAAGCGCTCCAGCAGGGCATGTTCCAGCCCGAGGACACGCCCGAGCAGAAGGCCGCCCTGGCCCGTCTTGAGACCGCTCTGGCGCTCGTCGAGGGCTGGGTGGACGCGGTGGTCCACGCGGCGGCGAAGCCCCGGCTGGGGTCGGCGGACGCGCTGCGCGAGACGCTGCGCCGCCGCCGCGCCTCGGGTGGTCCGGCCGAGCAGACGTTCGCCACGCTGATCGGGCTCGAGCTGCGCCCGCGCCGCCTGCGGGACGCCTCCCGTCTGTGGGCCTCGCTCACCGATGCGCGCGGTGTCGACGGCCGGGACGCCCTGTGGCACCACCCGGACATGCTGCCGACGGCGACCGACCTGGACGATCCGGACGGCTTCGTGCACCGCGAGCAGATCGACTTCTCCGAGCTGGACAAGATGCTCGGCGAGGCGGCGGACAAGCCCGACCTGCGCAAGAAGGACGAGGGCGGGGACAAGGACAAGGGCGACGAGGCCGGGTGAGCCTGTACGACGACGCGGTCCTCGTACTGAAGGACTACGAGGACCAGCCCGAGCTGCGCCAGACCTACCTCGACCACCTGGCCGGTCACCCGGACGGCCTCTGGAAGGCCTGCCAGGCGGGCCACATCACGGCGAGCGCCCTGGTGATCGACCCCGTGGGCGGCCGGGTGCTGCTCACGCTGCACAGGAAGCTGAGGATGTGGCTGCAGATGGGCGGCCACTGCGAGCCCGGTGACGCCACCCTGGCGGCAGCGGCCCTGCGCGAGGCGACGGAGGAGTCCGGCGTCTCGGGGCTGACCCTGCTGCCGGGCGGCCCGGTACGCCTGGACCGGCATCCGATCCCGGCGCCGTGCCACTGGCACCTGGACGTCCAGTACGCCGTCGTGGCACCGCCCGATGCCGCGCACGCGGTCAGTGACGAGTCGCTCGACGTGCGCTGGTTCGGCTACGCGGAGGTGCCGGAGGTGGCGGACGACTCGGTCGTACGCCTGCTGCAGGCGACACGCGCGAGACTCGCGCCCTGAGAACGTGTAAGGAGCGGTGATGTAAGGAGCGGCGATGTAAGGAGCGGCCGCCCTTGTGGCCGCTCCTTACATGTGTTCCTGACCGCGGGGTGCGCGCCCCGTCAGGGGCGTGGACGACTGCGCGGCCGCCCACGGCCGGCCCGTGGCCGAGACCCCGCCGCACAAGAGCCGAACCCGATCGGCCGAACCGCGGAGCACGCAGCGCTCAGCTCCAGACGTTCCCCTGGTTCTGCCCCCGCGCCCCCTGCTGGCCCATGCCGTACTGCGCGGCGAGGCCCGAGCCGACCTGGGCGTTCTGCGGCGGCAGCAGCTCGCTGGGCTGGACCAGCGCGAAGCCGGAGCCCATGAAGCTCAGCTCCCAGCCCTCGCCGGTGTTGCCGCGGCGCCGCCACACCCCCGAGGAGTGCGTCTGGGCCTGCATCTGCACGCGCAGGCTGGTCGACCAGGCGACGATCGCGTCGGCGTCACAGTTGACGTACTTGTCGGGCGTCACCTGCAGCAGCAGCGGCATGCCCGAAGTCATCAGCGCGACCTTTCCCCGGCCGGAGATGTTGAGCTGGTACTTCCCCGAGCCGGAGATGCCGTAGAGGCTGTCCACGGCGATGACCTCGTGGTGCAGGGAGGAGTCCATCGCCAGCACGTAGCTGCTGTCGACGGTGAGGCCGTCCTGGTCCACGTCCATGACGTGGACGTGCTGCTTGAGGTTGGCGAGGTAGACCGTGCCCTGCCCGTGGCAGCGCATCAGGTCGAGGCCCTCACCCGTGTGCGCACGCGCGCGTGCCTGGCCGTTGCTCTGGTACTCGGCGTCGAACTCGACGAGCCCCTGGTAGGCGACCATGGTGCCCTTGCGGGCCAGGATGTCGTCATGGCCCTCCAGGGCGACGCGCAGCATCTGCTTGTTCTGCAGGCTCCAGCGTTCCTGAGTCTGCTGCTCGTTGTAGGCGAAAATCGGGCTCTGCATGGCGTTCTGGCTCCCCCTCAGCCCCGGGCCCGGAGGCGGTCGGTGCTGTCCTCGCTGGGCTGGACGACGACGATGCCCTGACCGGAGAAGGCCATCTGGTAGGCCTCGCCGCTGCCGCGGCCGATCAGTGACTGCGCCCGGAAGCTGCGCTTGCCCTTCACCTTGAGGTTCGGGGACCAGGCGACGAGCGCGTCGGGGTCGACGTACGTCTCGTCCTCGCCGCCTCCGCAGTCGACGACGATCGGCTTGCCCCGGGAGGTCAGCGCGACCCAGCCCTGTCCGGAGATCTTGGTGTTCCACAGGCCCTGGCCGGCGAACTTGGCCAGGCCCTTGACCCGCTCCACGCCCCAGGTGAGGTGGGCGTCGAAGGCGAGCAGGTTGGTGGCGTTGACGGAGATGCCGCCGCCGTTGAGGTTGATCACGACGACGTTCGCCCCGTAGTCGGCGAGGTAGAGCAGGCCGTCGCCGGAACACTTCATCAGGGGCGCGCCCTCGCCGGTCAGCCAGTCCTTGGCGATCTGGCGCACGGCCGGCGGGTTGGGCTCGTACTGGACGAACCCTTCGTAGGCGACCATCGACCCCACGCGCGCGAGGAGGTCGTTGCCGGTCTGCATGGCGACCTTCAGCATGTGGTTGCCGTGGTTCTCCATGCGGGCGGTGACGGGCGCGGGGGCGTGGCCCGCGAGCTGCTGTGTCATGACGGGCTCCCTCAGACCTCGTACGGCTGGACGACGATGAAGTTGCCGGGTGCGCCCCGGAACTGGAGGTTGACGCTCTCCCCGGTGTCGCCGGGGTAGGCGTTGCGGCGCATCCGCACCTGGCTGGAGACGACGACCTGGGCGGCGGCCGACCAGGCGACCACGGCGTTGCAGTCGGCGAACGTGGTGGGCGTGACGGGCAGCACCACGGGCGTGCCGTGCGTCTTCACGACGATCGTGCCGGTGCCCTGGAACTGCATGGTGAACAGCGCGCCGCCGGGGATGCCGTGCCCCTCGATGCGGCGGACCTCGTACTGGAGGCCCTCGTCGAACGCGAGCACGTTCTCGGCGGAGACGCAGACGGCGTCGCCCTGGAGCTCGATGGGGTGCAGCATGGTCGAGTTCTCGGCGAGGAACACCTGTCCCTGGCCGGTACAGCGCATCAACTGCATCTCCTGGCCGGTCGCGTTGCCCACGATCCGGCCGGCGAAGCCCGCGCCCTTGTAGCTGAAGTCGACCTTGCCCTGGTAGAGCACCATGCTGCCCTGCCGCGCCAGCACGGGCTGCCCGCCGATGCCGAGGTCGACCCGGACGAGCTTCTTGTTCTGCTGCGTCCAGCGCTGTCCGGTGGGGGTCTCCTTGAACTGCTGGAGCGCGGCGGCCACGCCCGGGCCCTGGACCGCACCGGGCTGCGGGACGCCCTGCGGCGGGACTCCGTGCTGGGGGACGCCGTGCTGGGGGACGCCGTGCTGCGGGGCAGCATAGGGGGCCTGGCCGCCGAACGGCGGCTGCTGGCCGTAGCCGGGGGGCGGGGTGGGCTGGCCGTAACCGGGCGGCGGGGTGGGAGCCTGGGGTGCCTGGGGCTGGCCGTAACCGGGCGGCGGCGGGGCCGTCTGGCCGGGGGCCTGGCCGTACTGCGGCGGCTGGGGCGGCTGCTGGCCCGGCTGGCCGTACGGCGCGGGAGCCGGGGGCGGGATCGGGGAGCCCGCGGGCGGGGTGTTCACGGGCGCGACGATGGTCGGCGCGGTGTGCACCTGGGGCGCGGGCGCCGGGGCCGGAGCCGGTGGAGGGGTGGCGCTGGGCGGAGTGGCACCGGGCGGGGGCGCGAAGCCCTGCGCGGCGGGCGCGGGGGCCGGGGCGGGCGCCGGGGCGGCGGGTGCTGCGAAGGCCGGCGGGGCGAAGCCCGGGGCGGCGCCGCCCTGAGCCTGCTGCGGAGCGGGCGCCGGCGCCTCCTCTTCGGCCACCTCGCCGCCGAAGTTCTTCAGCAACGCGTCCAGACCGCCGTCGAAGCCCTGCCCTACGGCGGCGAACCGCCACACGTCCTTCAGGTAGAAGTCGCCCAGCATCACGGCCCGCTCGGTGGAGAACTCCGAGCCGGTGAAGGAGTAGCGGGCCACCTCCTCGCCGCCCGCGACGATCCGGATGTACCCGGCGCCGATCTGCGACATCTGCCCGGCACCGTCGATCGTCGCCGTGAAGGACAGCTTCTGGATCTGCGGGGGGATCCGGTCGAGCGTGACCCGGAAGGACTCCGTGTCGCCCGCCTGGGCACCCAGGAGCTGGATGGCCTCCTCGGGGGACTTCGGCTGGTTGAAGAAGACGAAGTACCGATCGTCGGAGAGCCGTTCGTCGGCGTCGAGACCGAAGCAGCTGATGTCGAAGCCCAGACCGGGGCCGGAGATCTGCACGCCTACGTACAGATCCGTGCCCGCGGTGAGGTCACTGATCCTGGCCTTGTGGCCGCGTTGGAATTCCCTGGCCATGCGTAACGACCGTCCCCCATCCAGAACGTGAGTGCGTCGCGCCAGGCTAACGGCAAATCCGGACATCGGAAGTCGTCGGTACAGAGCCGGTACAGAACCCCCGCCCAGCCGTATCGGCTGCTCGCTCGCGCAAAGCGGTCACTCACCCCGCGGGGCTCTCCCCGCGGGCCCCGGGCACGTGGGGCAACCGCTCGGCGGCGACCACGCCTTCGAGATAGCCCCGGGCCCGCTCCGTCCTCGGGTAGGCCTCCAGCAGCCGCCAGAAGCCGGGCCCGTGTCCGGGGACGAGCAGATGGGCCAGTTCGTGGAGGAGGACGTAGTCGACGACGTACTCGGGCATGCCCTGCAGGCGGTGCGACAGGCGGATGCTGCCGTCGGACGGGGTGCACGACCCCCAGCGGGTGTTCTGGTTGGTCACCCAGCGCACCGAGGCGGGCCGGGCCCGGCCGTCGAAGTACTGCTCCGAGAGCCGCCGCGCCCGCTCAAACAGCTCGGCGTCCCCGAGGGACCGCTTGCTCTCCTGGGCGGCCAGCTTGTCGAGCATGACGTTCACCCAGCGCTGCTCCTCCGCCGCGGACATGCGGGCGGGGATGAGCACTATGGTGCGATCGCCCTCGCGGTACGCGGAGACCGTCCTGCGTCGGCGGGGACTCCTGCGGACCTCGATCGCGCTCGCCCCCGAGCCGCTCGGCGGCTGGCTCGTCGTGCTGCGCTGTGGCTTTCCGGCGCGGTGCAGTGGGTCGGCGGGCACGCCCCGACGTTACCCGCTGCACACGGGAGAAGTCCCGACTCCCGGGACGGTTCGATGACGCCGCCCTCTCCGGCCGCCGGATTTGTACGACGAATCCCCGCGCCTGTGGACAACTTTCGGCGGCGGGCGACGGGTTTGGGCATGCTGGATCCCGTCGGCGAAGCGGGGGCGGGCCCGCTTCAGGACCGGAACGGCCGCCCGGCACCAGGGTTCGCCGCGAGCGCGGTGTCCTGCGACCGGGCCCGGCTCGACCCACACCCGCACTCCCTTCCGGCACACGGGGACGTTCTATGACATACGGGGGACCTGTCATGCATCCGATGGTGAAACCCGCGCTACGGCGCGGCTGGCGCGACCTCAACACCGTGCAGTTCGGCATGACCCCGGCGCACGCCCTGACGCTCGGGCCGATGGACACGGCGACGGGCAGCTTCCTCGACCTGCTGAACGGCACGCGGGGGATGGAGCTGCTGCGCGAGGAGGGACGCCGGATGGACCTGCCGGACGGCCATGTCGACGGGCTGGTGCGGCGGCTTTCGCGGGCCGGGCTCCTCGACGACGCCCGGGGCGGCGGACCCGCCGCCGACACGCTGCGGAAGAAGAAGGACGCCCTCGACCGGCTCCGGCCCGACCTGGCCTCGCTGTCCCTCACCACCTCGGAGCCGGGCGAGGCGCTCGGACGGCTGGCCGCCCGCCGCTCGCAGCGTGTGCAGGTCAGAGGCGCGGGCCGGGTGGGTGCCCTCCTGGCCTCGCTGCTGGCCGGGGCCGGCGTGGGCGAGGTCGAGGTGCGTGACGGCGGCCGGGTGGAGCCGTGGGACGTCGCCCCGGGCGGGCATCCGGCCCAGGCCGTCGGCGACCGCAGGGACGAGTCGGCCCGCCGGGCCGTACGGCAGGCCGCCCCGGACCGGCCGCCCCGCCGCGCCGAGCTCCCACCGCCCCCGGACGGAGGCGACCCGGGTTTCTCCCTGGTGATCCTCGCCCCGCGGGACGATGTCGCGGTGCACGCGCCCGACCCCTCCTGCGCCGAACCCCTGATGGTCTCCGGGACGCCCCATCTGTACGCCGGTGTCGTGGAGGGGACCGGCGTGGTCGGCCCCCTCGTGCTGCCCGGGGAGACGGGCTGTGCGGGTTGTCTGCACGAGGACCGCACCGACCGGGACCCGACCTGGCCGCGTCTGATCGCTCAGTGGCGCTCGGGCAGACAGCGCCATGTCCGGCCCTGCGACCTGGCGCTGGCCACGACGGTGGCCGGGCTGGCCGCCGCGCACGGGCTAGCCTTCCTGGACGGCCGGGCCCCGTCGAGCACCGGCGCGCGCTGGGAGGTCTCGCTCCCCACGCTCCACTGGCACGCCCGGCCGGTATGGGCCCATTCCGCATGCCCCTGCGGCGCCGCGGAGAGAGGAAATGGGGAGCACCCCTCGGAGGACGAGGCATCACACGAGACAATGGCGGTGCAACGGCCGTCGGCGCAGTGCCGTGAGGCAGCGGCGGAGCGGCCGGCTGGGACTTGGAGGGCGCATGTCTGATCTTCCCCGGAAAGCGGTCACCCGGACCGCCAAACTCGCCGCGCTCCCGCTCGGCATCGCCGGGCGCGCGACGTGGGGATTCGGCAAGCGGATCGTCGGCGAGTCGGCTGAGCTCGTCGGCCGCGAGCTCCAGCAGCGCACCGCCGAGCAGCTGTTCAAGGTGCTCGGCGAGCTCAAGGGCGGCGCCATGAAGTTCGGCCAGGCGCTGTCCGTCTTCGAATCCGCACTGCCCGAGGAGGTGGCCGGCCCCTACCGGGCCGCGCTGACGAAGCTCCAGGAGGCCGCGCCGCCGATGCCCACGCGCACGGTGCACGGGGTGCTGCAGGAGCGGCTCGGCGAGGGCTGGCAGGAGCTGTTCTCGGAGTTCGAGGACAAGCCCTCCGCGGCCGCCTCGATCGGCCAGGTCCACCGGGCGGTGTGGCACGACGGCCGTGAGGTGGCCGTCAAGGTGCAGTACCCCGGCGCGGGCGAGGCGCTGCTGTCCGACCTGAACCAGCTGAGCCGCTTCTCCCGTCTGCTCGGCCCGCTGATCCCCGGCATGGACATCAAGCCGCTGATCGCCGAGCTGAAGGACCGCGTCTCGGAGGAGCTCGACTACGGCCTGGAGGCCCAGGCCCAGCAGGCTCACGCGGAGGAGTTCACGGACGACCCGGACGTCCTCGTGCCGCACGTGGTCCACCAGTCCGAGCAGGTCCTGATCACCGAGTGGATCGACGGCATCCCCCTGTCGGAGGTCATCTCGGACGGCACCCAGGAACAGCGCGACCGCGCCGGCCAGCTCCTGGCCCGCTTCCTGTTCTCCGGCCCCGCCCGCACCGGCCTGCTCCACGCCGATCCGCACCCGGGCAACTTCCGTCTGCTCCCCGGTGGTCCGGACGGAGAGGACGAATGGCGCCTGGGCGTCCTGGACTTCGGCACGGTCGACCGCCTTCCGGGCGGGCTGCCGGCCACCATCGGCGAGTCCCTGCGCATGACCCTCGACGGCGAGGCCGAGGCGGTCTACGAGCTCCTGTGCGCGGAGGGCTTCGTCAAGGAGACCATAGAGCTGGACCCCGACGCCGTCATGGACTACCTCCTGCCGATCATCGAACCGGCCCGGGTCGAGGAGTTCACGTTCACGCGCGGCTGGATGCGCAGCCAGGCGGCCCGCGTCGCCGATCCCCGCTCCCCCGCCTACCAGCTGGGCAAGCGGCTCAATCTGCCCCCGTCGTATCTGCTGATCCACCGGGTGACGCTGAGCACCATCGGCGTGCTGTGCCAGCTGGGTGCCACGGTGCGGCTGCGCGAGGAGCTGGAGGAGTGGCTCCCAGGGTTCGTGCCGGAGGATCCGGCGGACGACGGGGAGGCGGTCGCGGAGGCGTGATCCCGGCCCCGCGTCTCACCACCAGCCGGAGTCCAGACGCCTCCCGACCGACCTGAGGTACTCCCGGGAGCAGGTCGCGCAGGAACAGCGGCCCACGCCGTGCTCGACGGAGAAGGTCCAGGTGGGTGGCGGAGTCGTGCCCCGGGGCGTCGGCCGACGTGCCGCAGCGGGCGCACGCCTGCCGGGGCTCCGCGGCGGACTCGTCGTCACCGCCTCCGGGATGGCTCGTCCGACTGGTCACCCGCCGACGACAGCTCCGTTCCCGGCCGCGTCACCGCCACCACGCATCACCGCGCCGGCGGCCTGCGTCGCCCTCGGCTGCAACGCGCCGCGGGGGCCGGTCCGTTCGGCACGGACCGGCCCCCGCGGGAAAGCACGGCCTCCGCTGTGGGAGGCCATCGCTTCAGGTGCGGTCGGTTACTGCATGACCGCCATGGCGAGCGCCCGGCGGGCGCGCCGCGAGGCGCGCTCCGCCCTGCGCTGCATCCGGCGGGCGGCCACCAGGCGCACGGCCTGGCGATCCCGCTCCGCCTCGTCCAGTCGCTCGCGCATATGCGCACGAGCCATGGCTTCTGGGATGAGTTGCATCTGTCGGGTCCTGTTCTGACGCGAGTCCATCGCGCCGTTCGTGGTGAAGTCTTGGGTCGCGGAGCCTGCGGGCTCGTCGGGGGACGGCTTCATCGGGGCCTGCTTCTGGGGGTCGTGCGTGAGGGGACGGTCGATCGTTCCTGCGGTGTTCATGCTGTGACCGGGTTCTTGCGCGGGCGGCCACGCGGCCGCTTCCGGGCGACGACGACACCCTGGACGAACAGCTCGCCACCCCAGACGCCCCAGGGCTCACGCCGCTCCTTGGCGCCGGCGAGGCAGGCCTCGATCAGCGGGCAGGTGCGGCAGAGGGACTTGGCGTACTCGACGTCCGCGGGCGACTCGGCGAAGAAGACCTCCGGGTCGTAGGAGCGGCACGGGACGGGTACGCCGAGGTTCTCGATGGCGTCGTCGAGCGCGGTGAGCGCGGTGAGCGGGGTCAAGGTGGAGTCCTCCGTGGAGCCGGGCTTGGGGATCGTTTCCGAAGGCGGAACGGACGGTGCGTGCGCTTCGAGTTGCACGGTCGTCTTCCTCGTCTGGTCGTTCCGGCCTGTTGGCCGGGGGCGGCTGGTACCGGGTTCTTCTGTTGTCCCGAGGTCCTTCGGTCCGTCGTCCCTGATCGGGGACAAACAGAAGGGCCGCGGATCCCGGATGGGGTTCCGCGGCCCTGAAGGCGCCGGCCTGATCGAATCAGGCTGGATCACTCCAGGGTTCTGGCCCACGGAAGGCCCACATCAGGTGGTGCTGCGTCGTCTGCTTCCGGAATCCGGCACCGGTCGCCGTAAAGGCATAGGCCTGCGCCTGTGCCGCTACTGCTGCTTCCAGTGCCTTGGTCGGTCGCTCATTGCGCTCACGGACGGGAAGGCCCGCGGGAGCAACGGAGGAGGACGCCGGACGGACGGCACGAATGCCGGACAGACCGGTGCCCAGGTTCGAAACGCCGAGCATGCACGTGGAGACGGCCGAGCGATCGGTCATTTTCACGGTGCTGATGAAGCTGCTGTTGATGCTGATCACTGGGCTCGCCTCCTCTCGGCGTCTCGGGGGACTGGGTGAACCAGTCCTACGGATATGCAAGTACAACACGGAATCAGGGCCTCCGAGAAGGCCGCTGCTCTCGTGCCTAAGAACCTATGGGGATTGCTGGGGCATGCGCAAACTATTTTTTCGACGAGTTCGTTTCAGCCCTGATCTGTGCCCGCCGCGGGGTACTGGCCTGCGCAGATGGCCAGAACGTCGGCTCCGTAGCGGGTGAGCTTGCGCATGCCGACGCCCGGGATGCGCGCCAGCTGGTGTTCGTCGTCGGGGGCGGTCTCGGCGATCGCCATCAGCGTCCGGTCGGTGAACACGCAAAAGGCCGGCTGGCCGCTCTTGCGTGCCTGGTCCGCGCGCCACTCGCGGAGCCGCTCGTAGAGGGCCTCGTTCATGTCGGAGGGGCAGTCGTCACAGCGCATCAGCTTCATCTCGCCCGCGTCGGTCAGCGTGCGGCCGCAGACGCGGCAGCGCGCCGGGATGCGCTGGACCCGTCTCGGGGCGGAGCCCCTGGTTCCGGGGATGCCGCGCTCGATTCCGCCCGCGCCGCCCGCGGCCGCGCGGCCGGCGGTGGCCGTCGAGCCGGGACGCAGACCGTCGAGGAAACGGCTGGGGCGGCGGCTGGGACGGCCACCGGGTGAGCGGGAGAGGGCCCAGGAGAGATGGAGGCGTTCCCGCGCGCGGGTGACGCCGACGTACAGCAGGCGGCGTTCCTCCTCGATCTGCTCGTCGGTCTTCGCGTAGGTGATCGGCATCATTCCCTCGGCCACGCCGACGAGGAACACGACGTCCCACTCCAGGCCCTTGGCCGAGTGCAGGGACGCGAGGGTGACGCCCTGCACGGTGGGGGCGTGCTGGGCGCTCGCCCGCTCGTCGAGTTCGGCGACGAGGTCCGCGAGGGTGGCGCCCGGCTTGGCGGCGGCGAAGTCCTGGGCGAGGTTCACCAGGGCGGCCAGGGACTCCCAGCGCTCCCGCACGGCGCCGGAGCCGGCCGGGGGCTGCGGCGTCCAGCCCTCCCCCGACAGCACGGCCCGCACCTGGGAGGGCAGGTCGACGGCGTCGTCCAGGAGGGAGTCGTTACCGCCGAAGCGGGCCGCGCCGCGCAGGGCGACGCCCGCCTT
This sequence comes from Streptomyces sp. NPDC094143, assembly GCF_040303825.1. Taxonomy (NCBI): domain Bacteria; kingdom Bacillati; phylum Actinomycetota; class Actinomycetes; order Kitasatosporales; family Streptomycetaceae; genus Streptomyces; species Streptomyces sp. NPDC094143. Next base: position 143,611 of record NZ_JBEOTZ010000015.1, on the reverse strand, counting down.
GCGCACCTCGGGGCGGTCGAAGAACCGCTCGGCGCCGCGCAGCTGGTAGGGCACCCCGGCGTCGGCGAGGGCCTGCTCGTAGGTCTCGGACTGGGCGTTCGTGCGGAACAGGACGGCGATCTCGGCGGCCGGGACGCCCGCGTCCATGAGCTCGCGGATGCGGCGGGCCGCGCCCTCCGCCTCGGCGGGCTCGTCGGTGTACTCGGTGTAGACCGGCTCGGGGCCCGCGGGGCGCTGGGAGACGAGCTCCAGGCGGTGATCGGCGGCGCGGCCCTTCGCCTGGGCGAGCAGGCCGTTGGCGAGGTGGACGACCTGAGGGGTGGAGCGGTAGTCGCGGACCAGCTTGACGACGGTGGCTCCCGGGTGGCGCGTGCGGAAGTCCAGCAGGTGGTCGGGGGTCGCTCCGGTGAACGAGTAGATCGTCTGGCTGGCGTCGCCGACGACGCACAGGTCGTCCCGCTCGCCCAGCCACAGCTCCAGCAGGCGCTGCTGGAGCGGGCTGACGTCCTGGTACTCGTCGACCACGAAGTGCTGGTACTGGGCGCGGACCTGTTCGGCGATGTCGTGCCGGTCCTGGAGGACGGCGACGGTCAGCAGGAGCACGTCCTCGAAGTCGATGACCGAGCGCTCGCGCTTGATGTCCTCGTAGGCGGCGTAGAGCTGGGCGATCTCGGCCGGGTCCCGGGGGGCCTCGCGGCCGGCCTTGGCCGCGGCGGGCGCGTAGTCGGCGGGGACGGTCTGGGTGACCTTGGACCATTCGATCTCGGCGGTGACGTCCCGCAGCTCGCCGCGGTCGAGCCGGACGCGGCAGGCGGCGGCCGCGTCGGCGACGAGCTGGATCTTGCGGTCGACGAGCCGGGGCATGGAGCCGCCGATGGCCTTCGGCCAGAAGTACTGGAGCTGGCGCAGGGCGGCCGAGTGGAACGTGCGCGCCTGGACGCCCCCGGCGCCGAGCTGGCGGAGTCGGCCGCGCATCTCCCCGGCGGCGCGGTTGGTGAAGGTGACGGCGAGCACACTGGACGGCTGGAGGATGCCGGCGCGGACTCCGTAGGCGATGCGGTGGGTGATCGCCCGGGTCTTGCCCGTGCCCGCGCCCGCCAGGACGCACACCGGACCGTGCAGGGCGGTGGCCACTTCGCGCTGCTCGGGGTCGAGCCCGTCGAGCACCGCGTCGGCCGAGTCCGGTACCCGCGGGAACAGGGTGGAGTGCGTTGCTGCTGTCACACAGCCATGCTGCCAGGTCGGGCGAGACGGCTGTGCCGGTTGTCCACAGGCAGGCGCCGATAGTCGTACCAATGCGGCAGGCGTCACGTCCGGCGGGACCGGGGACCCGGGAATGGTGGACGTTTCACATGCGTTCCACCGACTGCGAACCCGTCCCCGAGCCACCGAAGGAGCACGAGAGACATGCCGGGCACTGTGACGATGTACAGCACCACGTGGTGCGGCTACTGCCGCCGGCTGAAGAGCCAGATGGACCGCGAGGGCATCGCGTACAACGAGATCAACATCGAGCAGGACCCGGAGTCCGCCGCGTTCGTGGAGAAGGCGAACGGTGGCAACCAGACGGTGCCCACCGTTCTCTTCCCGGACGGCTCCACCCTCACCAACCCGTCGCTGGCTCAGGTGAAGCAGAAGATCGGCGCCTAGTCGCCGGTTGAGTGTGCGGGAAGGCGGTTCCTGAGCGTGTGTGCTCAGGGGCCGCCTTCTTGTGGTGTACGGGTCGGCCGTACGGCCCGGCTGGGCCGGACGAACCCGCCAGGCGCCTCGTCAGGCGGCGGTGCGGGTCGGGAGGGGCTTGCCGTACCAGAGTTCGATCAGGCGGGCCGCGATCGAGATGCCGTAGGGCGGGAGCACCTCGCCGGACTCGAAGGCGGCGCGCAGTTCGTCGCGGGAGAACCAGCGGGCCTCGTGGATCTCGTCGCCGTCGACGTCGATCTCGGTCGTGGTTGCGCGGGCCAGGAAGCCCAGCATCAGGCTGGACGGGAACGGCCAGGGCTGGCTAGCGACGTACTCGACCTGCCCGACGGTGATGCCGACCTCCTCGTGGACCTCGCGGCGCACCGACTGCTCGATGGACTCGCCGGGCTCGACGAATCCGGCCAGCGTCGAGAAGCGGCCCTCGGGCCAGTGCATCTGGCGGCCGAGCAGGAGACGGTCCTCCTCGTCGGTCACAGCCATGATCACGGCCGGGTCGGTGCGCGGGTAGTGCTCGGCGCCGCAGGCGGGGCAGCGGCGGATGTGGCCGGCCGCGGCGATCACGGTGCGCTCGCCGCAGCGGGAGCAGAAGCGGTGGGTGCGCTGCCAGTTCTCCAGGCCGACCGCGTGCACCATCAGACCCACGTCGCGCGCCGACAGCAGCAGGCCCGCCTCGCGCAGGCCCGCCGGGCGCGCGGACTGGTCCATGCGTCCGGGCAGCGCGTCCTTCTGGAGGGCGAAGTAGCTGACGCCGTCCTCGTCGATGCCGAGGAAGTAGCGGTGCGCCTCGGTGAGGGGGGCCTCGAAGGAGGGAGTCATGACGATCTCGGTGCGCCCGTCCGCCGTCTCGTCGATGAGGACCTGGCCGCCGGAGACCACGAAGCAGCGCGTGGAGGGGTGACTCCACGCCGCCGCGAGCCAGGCCTCGTCGAGCCGGTGGTGCGCGGCCCGGTCGATGCCGCTCGGAGCGGTGAGCGAGATGGGCCGGTCGGCGTTGTGGTCGGTCCAGGTGGTCACGGGTGCTTCCAACTCCCCCGGTGGAACGGTTGGGTTCGGCGGCTGTTCGGCGGGACGTGCGGCGGGAGACGACCGGTTCCGGCGACTTCGTGCGGTACGGGGCGGCCCTTCCAGTGTGCCCCGCGCGCGTGGCCGGTCCGGACGGCGGCCTGCGGTCAGGGTGCGTGACGCCAGTGCTCGGCGAGGTCACCCCACAGGTACGCGGTGGTCTCGACGCCCTTGAGGAGCAGGTCGAGTTCGACTTTCTCGTTCGGTGCGTGCCAGCCGTCGGAGGGGACGGAGATGCCGAGGAAGAGCACCGGGGCGCCGAGGACGTCCTGGAGGTCGGCCGCGGGTCCGGAGCCGCCCTCGCGGGTGAAGCGCACGGGCTTGCCGAAGGCCCGCTCCATGGCGCGGACGACCGACTGCAGCGCCGGGTGGTCCAGCGGCGTCAGGCACGGGCGCGTGGCCCCGCTGAACGTGGTCTCGCAGCGGATCCCGGCGGGCACCTGCTGCTCAACCCAGGCGCGGACCGCCTTCTCGACGTGATCGGGGTCCTGGCCCGCCACCAGCCGGAAGGAGAGCTTCACCATGGCGGAGGCCGGGACGATGGTCTTGCTGCCGGGGCCCTGGTAGCCGCCGCCGATGCCGTTGACCTCGGCGGTCGGACGGGCCCAGACGCGCTCCAGGGTCGTGTAGCCGGCCTCGCCCCGCGTGGCGTGCGACTTGGCCGCGCGCAGCCACTGCCGCTCGTCGAAGGGCAGTTCGGCGAAGAGGGCGCGCTCGCGGTCGGTCAGCTCGACGACGCCGTCGTAGAAGCCGGGGATCGCCACGCGTGCGTGCTCGTCGTGCAGCGCGGCGACCAGGCGGGCGGCGGCCGTCGCCGGGTTGGGCACCGCGCCGCCGAAGGAACCGGAGTGGATGTCCTGGTCGGGGCCGTACAGCCGTATCTCGCACTCGGCGAGGCCGCGCATGCCGGTGCACACCGTGGGGGTGTCCTCCGACCACATGCCGGTGTCGGAGACGATCACTGCGTCGGCGGCGAGCCGCTCGGCGTGCTGCTCGACCAGGGCCCGGAAGTGCGGCGAGCCGGACTCCTCCTCGCCCTCGATCAGCAGCTTGAGGTGCACGGCGGGAGTGGTGCGGCCGGTGGCCGCGAGGTGGGCGCGGAGCCCGAGGGTGTGGAAGAAGACCTGGCCCTTGTCGTCGGCGGCCCCGCGCGCGTAGAGGCGGTTGCCGCGGACCTCGGGCTCGAACGGCTCGCTGTCCCAGCCGTCCTCCCGGGCGGCGGGCTGCACGTCGTGGTGGCCGTAGACCAGCACGGTGGGTGCCTGCGGGTCGTCGCAGGGCCACTCGGCGTAGACGGCGGGCGCGCCCGGGGTCTGCCAGACCTCGGCCGTCGGGAAGCCGGTCTCGGTCAGCTTGGCGGCGAGCCAGTCGGCGCTGCGTCGTACGTCGGGCGCGTGGTCGGGCTGGGCCGACACCGACGGGATGCGCAGCCACTCGGCGAGGTCGTCGAGGAAGGCGGCGCGGTGCTGCTGGATGTACGTACGGACGACGCTGTCCGGGGTCTGGCTCATGGTCACGAGCCTATCGGCCCGCAGCGATGTCCTCGGAGTGCGGTTCCTCACCGAACCGGTCCCCCGACGGCTCCTCCAGCAGCAGCCGCTCGAGGGCCGCCCGGTCGGGCAGCGCCTGCGGGCGCACGACCTCCCCGGTGCGCACGTACAGGAACGCCGCCGTGACCGACTCCGGGGGCACGCCCTGCTGCTCGGCCCAGGCGAGTCGGTAGACGGCGAGCTGGAGCGGGTCGGCGGTGCGGGAGCGGCTGGTCTTCCAGTCGACGATCTCGTACGTCGTCTCGTCGCCGTCGCCCTCCCTGTAGACGGCGTCGATGCGGCCCCGTACGACGCGGCCGGCGAGCGAGAGCTGGAAGGGGGCCTCCACGCGGTAGGGCGTGCGGTGCGCGTACTCGGTGCGTTCGAAGGCGTCCTTGAGGAGCTGGAGGTCCCGTTCGTCGGCGATCTCGGCCTCGCTGCCGGGCAGTTCCTCCGGTTCCAGCAGCGGCAGGGTGAGTTCCTCGAAGCGGGCCTCGACCCAGGCGTGGAAGCGGGTGCCGCGGCGTGCGGCGGGCTGGGGCGGGCGGGGCATGGGGCGGGCCAGCTCCCGTGCGAAGCCGTCCGGGTCGGCGGCCAGGTGCAGCAGCTGGGACGCCGTGAGCGACGCGGGGAGGGGCACTTCGGTGACGCTGTCGCGGGCACGCAGCAGCTCGCCGGTGAGGGCGTCGAGGTCACGGTCCCAGGAGGCGACGGTGCGGGCCTCCTCGGGAGTGAGGCGGCGGCCGCCGGGGGGCGGGCCCTGTGGTGGGGCCGCCTGGTGGGGGACGATGGGGCGGCGGTCCGCGGGCCGGGCGTCACCGGTCGCCGGGGGCTTGCCGGAGGCCTCCTCGGAATCGTGCGAAGGGCGTTCGGCGAACGGATCCGACTCGGCGAACGGGTCCGGTTCGCCGTACGGATCGGGTTCGCCGTACCGATTCGGTTCGGCGTACGGATCGGGTTCGACGTACCGGTCCGGTTCGACGTACGGGTCCGGTTCGTCGAACAGGGGCTCGTCGTCCTCGGGCGGCGGAGGCCACTCCGGGTCGTCGACGGCGTCCGGGTCGTGCACGGCGGCGAGGCGGGCGTCCTCCTGGGCGGCGAGGTCTTCCAGGTGAGCCAGGACGGTCTCGGCGGCGGCGCGGCGCCGGGCCAGGGCCGCCTCGTCCAGGGGCAGGGGCCACATCTGGTCGGCGGTGGCCCGGTGCAGGGCCGGGTTCTCCTCGTCCTCGGCGGGTTCGTCCGCCCAGACCTCGATCTCGCCGTAACCGGCCTCGCAGTGCTGGTAGAGGGCCTGGAGGAACGTGGACGGTCCGCGGCGCTTCTTCTGGGTGGGGCCCCACCAGTGGCCGGAGCCCAGGAGGAGGGACCGGGGGCGGGTGAAGGTGACGTAGCCGAGGCGGAGCTCCTCGGTGTGCTGGTGGTCCTTCATGGCCTCGTGGAAGGCCCTGAGACCCCGGGCGTCCCAGGAGGGCACGTCGGGCAGGGTGTCGGCGTCGCCGCGCAGGTCGTGCGGCAGAACCTTGCCCTGGGAGGTCCACTTCTCGCGGCCCTGGCTGCTGGGGAAGGTGCCGGTGACCAGGCCGGGGACGACCACGACGTCCCACTCCAGGCCCTTGCTCTTGTGGGCGGTGAGCACCTTGACGGTGTTCTCGCCGCCGGGGAGGGCGTTGTCGAGGCCCTTCTCGTACTGGGCTGCGGTGCGCAGGAAGCCGAGGAAGGCGAGCAGGGTGGCCTCGTTGTCGCCGGCGGCGAAGGAGGCGGCGACGTCCAGGAAGTTGGACAGGGTCTCGCGGCGGCGGGCGGCCAGGGCGTGCGGGGACGCCGACAGCTCCACCTCCAGGCCGGTGACGGCGAGGACCCGGTGCAGGACGTCCATCAGCGGGTCGGCCAGGGAGCGGCGCAGTTCGCGCAGTTCCGTGGCGAGCCGGGCGAAGCGCACGCGCGCGTCGGGCGAGAAGGGCAGTCCGTCGTCGTCCCCGTGGCCGTCGAAGGGCGTCTCCAGGAACGTGTCGAGGGCGTCCGCGAGCGAGATCACCTCGGAGGGGTCGATTCCCTCGACGGCCTCGGCGAGGCGCCGGTCCGGGTCGTCGTCCGCCACGCGCGCGTGGGACACGAGCAACCGGGCGCGCCGCCCCAGCAGGGCGAGGTCGCGGGGGCCGATGCGCCAGCGCGGCCCGGTCAGCAGGCGCACCAGGGAGGCGTTGGCGCCGGGGTCCTGGAGGACCTCGCAGACGGCGACGAGGTCGGCGATCTCGGGCAGGTGCAGCAGTCCGGAGAGGCCGACGACCTCGACCGGGATGTCGCGGGCCACCAGGGCGCCCTGGATCTCGGCGAAGTCGGTCGCGGTGCGGCACAGGACGGCGATCTCGCCGGGTGCCGTCCCGGTCCGGACGAGGTGGGCGACGGAGTCGGCCGCCCAGTCGATCTCCTCGGCGTGGGTGCGCAGCAGGGCGCAGCGGACCATGCCGTCGCGTTCGGCACCGGGAGCCGGGCGCAGCGCCTCCACGCCCGCGTGCAGGGCGCGCAGGGGCTCGGCGAGGCCGTTGGCGAGGTCGAGGAGGCGGCCGCCGCTGCGGCGGTTCTCGCTGAGCGCCTGCCGGGTCGCGGGGCGGCCGTCGGCGTGGGCGAAGTGCTCGGGGAAGTCGTCGAGGTTGGCGACGGAGGCGCCGCGCCAGCCGTAGATGGCCTGGCAGGGGTCGCCGACGGCGGTGACGGGGTGGCCGGTGCCCCCGCCGAACAGGCCCGCGAGGAGGACGCGCTGGGCGACCGAGGTGTCCTGGTACTCGTCGAGCAGGACCACGCGGAACTCGTCGCGCAGGAGGCGGCCCACCTCGGGGATCTGCGCGAGGCGGGCCGACAGGGCGATCTGGTCGCCGAAGTCGAGCAGGTCCCGCTCGCGCTTGGCGGCCCGGTAACGGGTCACCAGCTCGGCCAGCTCCCGGCGGGCGGCGGCCGCCTCGGGCACCTTGCGCAGATCGGCGTTGGTGAGCTTGGCGCCGCGCAGCGACAGCAGCAGCTCGGCGTCGTACGCGCGCAGCGCCTCGGGACGTACGAGGTGCTCGGCGAGCTCGGCGTCCAGGGCGAGGAGGTCGCCGACGAGGTCCGGGAAGGAGCGGGTGAGGGCCGGGTAGGGGCCGGGTGACTCACGCAGCACGCGCGCGGCGAGCTGGAAGCGCGTGGCGTCGGCGAGCAGCCGGGACGTGGGCTCCAGGCCGATGCGCAGGCCGTGGTCGGTCAGCAGGCGCCCCGCGAAGGCGTGGTACGTGGAGATCACCGGCTCGCCCGGCGGGTTGTCCGGGTCGATGACGTCCGGGTCGGTGACGCCGGCCTTGATCAGCGCCTTGCGGACGCGCTCGGCGAGTTCGGCGGCGGCCTTGTTCGTGAAGGTGAGGCCGAGTACCTGCTCGGGGGCGACCTGACCGGTGCCGACCAGCCACACCACGCGTGCCGCCATCACCGTCGTCTTGCCCGAGCCGGCTCCGGCCACGATCACCTGAGGAGCGGGCGGCGCGGTGATGCAGGCCGTCTGCTCCGGGGTGAACGGGATGCCGAGCAGCTCTTTGAGCTGTTCGGGGTCGGTGAGTCGGGCTGGCACATCGGAGAGGCTAGCGGCGCGCACTGACACCAGCGGCCCGATCAGCCCTTCGGGACGGTGGAACCGCAGGTCAGCTCAGGTGGTGCGATGGGTCACTCGCCACCGCGGCGGCCCTCTGGAGCTCCGCGGGGGGCACCCTGGGCACCCTGGTCACTCCACCACGTGGCGGCCCTCCTGGCGCGCGCTGCACGAGGAGCGGAACGCGCAGTGGGTGCAGTGCTGCCCGGCCGTCGGCGTGAATCGCTCGTCGAGGACCTTGCCGGCGGCTGTGGCCAGCAGGTCGCCGACCCACTCCCCCTGCAGCGGCTCCTGGGCCTGCACCTTGGGCAGGGCCTCGCCGCCGTCACGCCGGGCGGCGCCCTGGCGCAGGTGGACGAGTTCGGCTCCGCCCGGCTCGGGGCGTGCCCCGTCGAAGACCTCGTCGACAGCGCCCTCACGGACGGCGAGCTGGTAGACGGCGAGCTGCGGGTGACGCTCCACCTCCTTGGAGGTGGGCGCCTGCTTGCCGGTCTTGAAGTCGACCACGTAGGCGCGGCCGTCGCCGTCCGCCTCCACGCGGTCCATCTGGCCGCGGATGCGCACCTCGTAGTCGCCCGCTTCGAGCGTGACGTCGAAGTCGTGCTCGCTGGCGGCCGGGGTGCGCCCGGCGCGGTCCATGACGTGCCACTGGAGGAAGCGTTCGAGCGCCACGCGCGCGTTGTCCTTCTCCTGCTCCGACTTCCAGGGCGCGTCGAAGGCGAGGGCGTTCCACACGGAGTCGAGGCGTTCCATGAGGACGGAGAGGTCGGCCGGGGTGTGCCCGGAGGCGACCTCGTCGGCGAGGACGTGCACCACGTTGCCGAAGCCCTGTGCGGCGGTCGCGGGCGCGTCGGCCTTCACTTCACGGCCCAGGAACCATTGCAGGGCGCAGGTGTTGGCCAGCTGGTCCAGGGCGCTGCCGGAGAGCACGACGGGCTGGTCGCGGTCGCGCAGCGGCACCTTGGACTCGGTCGGCTCGAACATGCCCCACCAGCGGTAGGGGTGGGCGGACGGCACCAGCGGGCGGCCGTCCTCGTCGGCGAGGGCGGCGAGCCGGGCCAGGCGGCGGGCGGCGGCCTCCCGCAGGGCGTCGGAGACGCGCGGGTCGACCGTCGTGGCACGCAGTTCGGCCACGAGGGCGGCCACGGACAGCGGCCGGCGCGGCCGTCCCGTGACGTCCTTGGGTTCGACGCCGAGTTCGGTCAGGAACCGGGAGGGCTGGTCGCCGTCGTCCGCGGGTGCCTTGACGGCGGTGACGACGAGCCGTTCACGCGCACGCGTGGCGGCCACGTAGAACAGGCGGCGTTCCTCGGCGAGCAGCGCGCCGGGGGTGAGGGGTTCGGCGAGACCGTCGCGGCCGATGCGGTCGGCCTCCAGGAGGGAGCCGCGGCGGCGCAGGTCCGGCCACAGGCCCTCCTGGACGCCCGCGACGACCACGAGGTGCCATTCCAGGCCCTTGGAACGGTGGGCGGTCATCAGACGGACGGCGTCGGGACGCACGGCACGCCGCGTGAGGGTGTCGGCGGCGATGTCCTCGGCGTCGATCTCCTCCAGGAAGTTCAGCGCGCCCCGGCCGCCGGTGCGTTCCTCGGCGCGGGCCGCGGTGGCGAACAGGGCGCAGACCGCGTCCAGGTCGCGGTCCGCGTTGCGTCCGGCCGCGCCGCCCCGCCGGGCGGCGCGCTCCAGGCGCCCGGGCCACGGCGTGCCCTCCCACAGGTCCCACAGCGCCTCCTCGGCCGTGCCGCCGCCGGCCAGCCGCTCCCGGGCCTTGCGCAGCAGCGCGCCGAGGCGCTGGGCGCCGCGCGCGTATGTGGGATCGTGCACGGCGAGCCGCTCCGGCTCGGCGAGCGCCTGCGCGAGCAGGACGTCGGAGGGCGGCGGCAGCGGGTTGCCGGCGGCTCGCTCCTCGTCGCGCAGGGCGCGGCCGAGACGGCGCAGGTCGGCGGCGTCCATGCCCGCGAGGGGTGAGGTGAGGAGGGTGAGGGCGGTCTCGGTGTCGAGCCAGCGGGTACCGGGCGCGCCGACAGCGCTGACGCCGGTTTCGGAGGCGGCTTCGGAGGCGGTTTCGGAGGCAGCCTCGGATACGGCTTCGAATGCGGAGGCCGCGTCGGAGGCGGAGCCCGCCTCGGAACCAGAGGCCACCTCGGAGCCAGACGCCGCCTCGGTCTCCCCCTCAGCCGGGTCCGCGCCGTCGCCGGATCCGGATCCGGTGTCCTCCCGCGCCGCCGCAGCCGCGGAAAGTCCCACGGCGTCCACAGCGCCCACGGCGTCCACGTCCTCCACGGCGTCACCCCCGAAGGGCCCCGCCTCCGCCACCGCCACCGCGCGCAGCGCCGTCAACAGCGGTGCCACCGCCGGTTCGTGCCGCAGCGGCACGTCGTCACCGTCGACGTCCACAGGCACGCCCGCCGCCGTCAGGGCACGGCGGACCGTCGGGATGGTGCGGGAGCCGGCGCGCACCAGGACGGCCATCTCGCTCCACGGAACGCCGTCCTCCAGGTGGGCCCTGCGGAGGATGTCGGCGATGTTGTCCAGCTCCGTACCGGACGTCGGGTACGTGTAGGCCTCGACGCGGCCGCCGTCGCGTACCGGGGCGAGTTCGCGATGGGCGCGTACCTTCTCGGCGGGCAGGCGGGTCAACGGCATGCGCTGGGTCAGCAGCCGGGTCGCGGCCAGCAGACCCGCACCGGAACGGCGGGACGTGCGCAGCACCGCGACCGGGGCCGGGCGGCCGTCCGCGCGCGGGAAGGCGTGCGGGAAGTCCAGGATGCCGTTCACGTCCGCCCCGCGGAACGCGTAGATCGACTGGTCGGGGTCGCCGAACGCGACGAGTGTGCGTCCGCCCCCGGCCAGCGCGCGCAGCAGCCGCACCTGGGCGGGATCCGTGTCCTGGTACTCGTCGACGTAGACGGCGTCGTACCGCTCGGCGAGCCACCCGGCGACGTCGGGGCGGTGGGCGAGGAGCACCGCACGGTGGACGAGTTCGGCGTAGTCGATCACGCCCTGCAGGTCGAGCACGTCGAGGTACTCGGCGAGGAAGGCGGCCGCCGCGCGCCAGTCGGGGCGGCCGGTGCGGCGCGCGAACGCGTCCAGGGCGTCCGGCCCGAGGCCCAGTTCGCGGCTGCGGGCGAGGACCGCGCGGACCTCGTCGGCGAAGCCGCGCGTGGTGAGGCAGGCGCGCAGCTCGTCCGGCCAGCGCACGTGCGCGAGCCCGAGCCGCTCCAGGTCCACCTGGCCCGCCAGCAGTTCCCGTACGGCGACGTCCTGCTCGGGTCCGGACAGCAGCCGCAGCGGTTCCACGAAGAGGTCGCTGTCCTGGTGGGCGCGGACGAGGGCGTAGCAGAAGGAGTGGAACGTGGTGGCCTGCGGGGCGCGGGCCGCGCCGCTGCGCAGGGCCATGCGGTCGCGCAGTTCGACGGCGGCCCTGCGGCTGAACGTCAGCACCAGGACGCGCGCGGGGTCGCCGCCCCGGGCGATCCGCTCGGCCACGGACTCGACGAGCGTGGTGGTCTTTCCGGTGCCCGGACCGGCGAGGACGAGCAGCGGGCCGGCCGCGTGGTCAACCACGGAGCGCTGCGAGGCGTCCAAAAGAGGGGGGTCCACCCGGGCAGGGGGGGTACGTACCAGTCGGTAAGCGCCACGGCTCCCCCGCCGTACCCGGGGGTGCGACAGGCCGCTGGTGGAGGAAGAGGAGCTCACGTGGTTCGCCGGTCCTGGTGGATGTGCTGGTGGGCGGGCCACCGCGCGCGAGGCGGGCGGTGACCGCGGGGTGAGGGGGACGCGTGCAGCCGACGCTACGCCGACGGGTGAGGCGGAAGCAGGACCTCCCCTTCTTCCCGCCGGTCACTCGCGGCACTCTCGTCGCACATGTCCCTCACCTCACGAACGTACGTCATGCCCCCGGTGTGCCCCGATTCCCCCGTCCGGATCACGGGCCACACGGGAGGGCGCGCGATGCCGGAAGCTGTCAGGTGTGACCCTCCGCGCGTTCGCCGCCGTCCCACCGCGCCCGTCTCATGTCGAGGCGTGGCAGGTGGCCCTCGGCGGCGCGGCTCGCCTCCTTCAGGGGTGTGCCCTCCGCGCGGTAGTGGCCGAGCGCCCGCTGCTCGTGTCCCGGGAGCAGCACGCCGTCGGCGCGGACGACACGCCACCACGGGACGGCTCCCCCGTAGAGCGCCATCACCCGGCCCACCTGCCGCGGACCGCCCTCCTCCAGCCACTCGGCCACGTCCCCGTAGGTCATGACCCGGCCCGGCGGAATCAGTTCCGCGACGTCGAGGACCCGCTCGGCGTAGGCGGGCAGGGCTTCTCCCGGCTCGTCGGGGACACCGTCGGACCCCGCTCGGGCATGGTGCGGACGGGTGTCCTCCGGAAGGCTCTGCTCACTCATCCGTCCCATCCTGCCCCACCCCACCGACAACGGGACGGCCGCGCTCCCGAGCGTTTCCTTCGCCCCGCGGCAGCGCGTCGGGCAGACTGTCCGCCCCCGCATGTGCACCCTGATGCCCCCGTGTGTCGGTGTGGCATGCCACCATCGTGCGGGCGGTGACCGGTGATACGAGACCAAGAAGAGACGATGAAGCAGCAGGGTGCGCACCCCGAGGACACGGCGGGCACCTCTGACGCTTCGTCGCGCCCGGGCACCGAGGACGGCGACGTGCAGGGCGCTCCCGAGGACGCCGATGTGCAGGGCACTCCCGAGGACGCCGCGAAGGGCACTCCCGAGGACGCCGTGAGGGACTCCGGCACGGACGAAGGCGACGCAAAGGGCCCCGGCACCGACGACGGCGACGCAAAGGGCCCCGGCAAGAAGGCCCGGACGCCCGCCGAGGAGCCCGACCTCGCGCACATCGACGAGGTGGAGGGCGACGAACCGCTGCTCCCCGCGCGCGTGCACCGCCCGTCCGACCTGATGCGGCTGCTGGTGGGCGTGCTCGCCGTGGCGCTGCTGATCGGCATCGCCGCGTTCGCGCACGGCACCACCTCGGGCCTCGAACAGGACATCAACAAGGGCACCGGGCAGGCGCCCGACCTGCTCATCAAGATCGCCGGTCTGGCCTCCAGCATCGCGATCCTGCTGGTGCCGGTCGCCTTCGCGATCGAGCGGCTGATCAAGCGGGACGGGCTCCGGATCGCCGACGGCGTCCTCGCGGCCGTCCTCGCCCACGGCGTGACCCTCGCCACGGACCTGTGGGTCGCCCGGGCCGCCCCCGACTCGATCCAGGAGGCGCTCACCCAGCCCTCCCCCGGCGACATCCACGCCTTGACCGACCCCGTGCACGGCTATCTGGCGCCGGTCATCGCCTACATGACGGCCGTCGGCATGTCCCGCAGGCCGAGATGGCGCGCGGTGCTCTGGGTCGTCCTGCTCCTCGACGCCTTCTCGATGCTCGTCACCGGGTACACGACCCCGTTCTCGATCATCCTGACCGTGCTGATCGGCTGGACCGTCGCCTACGGCACGCTGTACGCGGTCGGCTCGCCCAACGTCCGGCCCACCGGGCAGACCCTGATGGCGGGTCTACGGACCGTCGGGTTCCGTCCGGTCAGCGCGTCCCGCGATGACCAATCGGACAACCCGGACGCCGGTGACCGCGGCCGGCGCTACTTCGTGACCCTGGAGGACGGCCCACCGCTGGACGTCACGGTGGTCGACCGCGAGCAGCAGGCGCAGGGCTTCTTCTACCGTGCCTGGCGCAACCTCACCCTGCGCGGCTTCGCCACCCGCAGCAGCCTCCAGTCGCTGCGCCAGGCCCTGGAGCAGGAGGCGCTGCTGGCGTACGCGGCGATCGCGGCGGGCGCCAACGCGCCCAAGCTGATCGCCACCTCCGAGCTCGGCCCCGACGCGGTGATGCTCGTCTACGAGCACAGCGGCGGCCGCACCCTGGACTCCCTGGAGGACGAGGAGATCACCGACGACCTGCTGCGCGACACCTGGCACCAGGTGAAGGCGCTGCAGTCCCGGCGCATCGCGCACCGCAGGCTGGTGGGCGACGCGATCCTGGTGGATCCTTCCGGCACGGTGATCCTCACCGACCTGCGCGTCGGCGAGATCGCTGCCGGCGACCTGCTGCTGCGGATGGACATCTCCCAACTGCTGGTGACCCTCGGGCTACGCGTGGGCGGCGAGCGGGCGGTCTCCTCGGCGGTGAGCGTGCTCGGCCCGGACGCCGTGGCGGACTGCCTGCCGATGCTTCAGCCCATCGCGCTCAGCCGCTCCACGCGCGCGACGCTGCGCAGACTGGCCCGGGAACGGGCGCAGCGCGAGCGCGAGGCGGTCCTGGAGGCGTCCCAGCAGGCCAAGCAGGCGCGCCTGGAGGAGCAGTCCGACGCGACCGTGCCCGTCCTGGAGAAGCCCGACAAAAGGGCCGTGCGGGCGGAGCAGCGGGCCGAGAAGCGGGCGATCGACGAGGCCCTGGAGGAGGCGCGCGAGGAGGACCTGCTCACCCAGATCCGCCACGAGGTGCTGCGGATCAGGCCCCAGGCACCGGTCGAACCGGCCCGGCTGGAGCGGGTGCGGCCGCGCACGCTGATCAGTTTCATCGCCGGCGCGATCGGCGCCTACTTCCTGCTGACACAGCTCACGCACATCGAGTTCGGGCCGCTCATCGCCCACGCCGAGTGGGGCTGGGTCGCCGCGGCCGTGCTGTTCTCGATGGCGAGTTACTTCGCGGCGGCGATGGCGCTGCTGGGGTTCGTGCCCGAGCGGGTGCCGTTCCTGCGGACGGTGGCGGCACAGGTCGCCGGGTCCTTCGTGAAGATCGTCGCCCCGGCGGCCGTGGGCGGTGTGGCGCTGAACACGCGCTTCCTGCAGCGCGCGGGGGTGCGGCCGGGGCTGGCGGTGGCGAGCGTGGGCGCCTCGCAGCTGTTCGGGCTCGGGTGCCACATCCTGATGCTGCTGTCCTTCGGCTATCTGACCGGTACCGAGAAGACCCCGTCGCTGTCACCGTCCCGGACGGTCATCGCCGGTCTGCTGACCGTGGCGGTGCTCGTGCTCGTGGTCACGTCGGTGCCGTTCCTGCGGAAATTCGTCGTCACGCGCGTGCGGTCGCTGTTCGCGGGGGTCGTGCCGCGCATGCTGGACGTGCTCCAGCGGCCGCAGAAGCTGGTCACGGGCATCGGCGGCATGCTGCTGCTGACCGCCTGCTTCGTGATGTGCCTGGACGCCTCGATCCGCGCGTTCGGCGACGAGTCGACCTCGATCAGCATCGCCAGCGTCGCCGTCGTCTTCCTCGCGGGCAACGCCCTCGGGTCCGCCGCGCCGACCCCGGGCGGTGTCGGCGCGGTCGAGGCGACCCTGACGGTCGGTCTGATCGCCGTCGGACTCCCGAAGGAGGTCGCGGCACCGGCGGTCCTGCTGTTCCGGCTGCTGACCCTGTGGCTGCCGGTCCTGCCGGGCTGGCTGGCCTTCAACCACCTGACCCGCAAGCAGGCCCTCTGACGCCGTCCGCCCGCGCCCTGTGCCAGGGCCGGCGGCCGGCTCCGCGACCCGCCTGCCCTCTTACCTCGTACGGCACGCGTCCCGCGCGCCCCGCTTGGTGCCGCCGCAGGATGGAGCCATGCCAACCCTCCTCCGGCTGCGCGCCGCCGCCCTGACCGTCACCGCCGTGCTGCTGTCGACCGCGCTGGCCGGCTGCGGCGGTGACGACACCGAGGACGAGGACCTCACACGGCAGGAGCTGGAGTGGCAGGCCTGTCCGGCCCCGGACGAGGCGCAGGGCGGAGGGGCCGCGCCGTCCCCGCTGCCAGACGGCGGCGAGTGGCAGTGCGCCACCATGAAGGCGCCCCTCGACTGGGACGAGCCCGAGGGCGACACGATCGGCCTCGCACTGATCCGGGTCAGGACCACCGGCAGCGCCACTGAGCGCATCGGCTCGCTCGTCTTCAACTTCGGCGGCCCCGGCGGCTCGGGCGTCAAGTCGCTGCCCGCCTTCGCGGACGGCTACGGGACGCTGCGCACCCGCTACGACCTGGTCAGCTTCGACCCCCGCGGGGTCGGCCGCAGCAAGCCCGTGATCTGCGGGAGCGATCAGCAGCTCGACGCGTACTTCCAGCAGGACGCGACTCCCGACGACAGCGCGGAGCGCACGCAACTCCTGGACCGCATCGAGGAGTTCAACGACGCCTGCGAGGAGAACTCCGAGAAGATGCTGCCGAACGTGCGCACCACCGACGCCGCCCGCGACCTCGACCTGATGCGCCAGGTCCTCGGCGACGACAAGCTGCACTACTTCGGCTTCTCCTACGGCACCGAGCTCGGCGGCGTCTACGCGCACCTGTTCCCCCGGCGGGTCGGCCGCGCCGTGTTCGACGCCGTCGTCGACCCCACGCAGGACACCGAACAGGGCTCGCTGGGGCAGGCCGAGGGCTTCCAGCTCGCCCTGGACAACTTCGCCGAGGACTGCGTGTCCAAGACCGAGGGATGCCCCGTCGGAGACAGCACGCAGGACGTGAAGGACCGTATCGCCACATTGCTGAGGGACCTCGACCGCAAGCCGATCCCGGGCGTCTTCCCCCGGCAACTGACCCAGACCGCGGCGACCGACGGCATCCTGCAGGCCCTGTACTCGCAGGACTTCTGGGAGTACCTCACCGAGGGTCTGCAGCAGGCCTACGAGGGCGACGGCAGCATCCTCATGCTGCTGTCCGACTCGATGAACGGGCGCAGCGAGAACGGCGAGTACGACAACTCGACCGCCGCCCACACCGCCATCAGCTGCGCCGACACCAAAGCGCGCTACGACAGCGCCTACGTCGAGCGGAAACTGCCCGAGTTCCGGGCGGCGTCCCCCCTGTTCGGCGACTCCCTCGCCTGGGGCGTGATCGGCTGCACCGACTGGGCCGTGCCGGGCGCCGCCGACCACCCGGACGTGAGCGCGCCGGGCGCCCCGCCGATCCTGGTCATCGGCAACACCGGCGACCCCGCCACCCCCTACGAGGGGGCGCGGGCGATGGTGGACGCGCTGGGCAAGGGGGTCGGCGTCGAGCTGACGTACCGGGGGCAGGGACACGGCGCCTACGCCAGCAAGAACAGGTGCGTACTGGAAGCGGTGCACGGCTACCTGCTGGACGGAAAGGTGCCGCAGGCGGGGACCGTCTGCACCTGAGTCCCGCTGCGGCCCGGCGAACGCGCAGGTCACAAGGTTATCCACAGGACGGAACGGCCGGCGCGGGGATCTGCCTACCATGGCTCGACCGCCATCCGCGGCACGGCGCGGACGGCTTGCGAGGGGGGATGGGCTCATGTCGCGTTTCCTGCGGTGGACCGCTCTGGCGGCCGCCTCGGCACTGCTGGCGGCCGGGTGCAGCGGCGGCTCGTCCGGCGACGGCAAGGGCGGGCTCTCCTGGGGCCGTTGCAAGGCCACCGCGGACGCCCCGGCGCCGAGCAGCGAATGGCGGTGCGCCACGCTCAGGGTGCCGCTGGACTGGTCGAAGCCGGACGGGGAGACGATCGGGCTGGCACTGATCCGCGCCAAGGCCCGCGGTGGCGACCGTGCCGGCTCGCTCCTGTTCAACTTCGGTGGTCCGGGTGCCTCGGGCGTGTCCATGATGCCGTCGTACGCCCCGACCGTCTCCCGGCTCCGTGAGCGGTACGACCTGGTGAGCTGGGACCCGCGCGGAGTGGGAGCCAGCGAGGGCGTGCGCTGCCGCGACGACAAGGAGATCCAGGCGGCCGAGTCGGTGGACGTCACCCCGGACACACCCGCGGAGGAGAAGGCGTACTTCGCGGACGCGGCCGACTTCGGCCAGGGCTGCCGGAAGGACGCCGGCGAGCTGATGGCGCACGTCTCGACCGCCGACTCGGCCCGCGACATGGACCGCATCCGCCAGGCCGTCGGCGACGACCGGATGAACTACTTCGGCATCTCCTACGGCACGGAACTGGGCGGCACCTACGCCCATCTGTTCCCGAAGCGGGTCGGGCGGATGACGCTGGACGCGGTCGTCGACCCCGGCGCCGACACCGTGGGCCACGCGAAGAACCAGGCCAGGGGCTTCCAGCGCGCGCTGAACGGCTACCTGAAGTCCACGGGCCAAGATCCGCAGGAGGGCTCACGGAAGATCACGGCCCTGCTGCGGCGGCTCGACGCCCGTCCCCTGCCCACCGGCACACCAGGGCGGAAGCTCACCCAGACGCTCGCGGCCACCGGCATCATCCTGCCGCTGTACAGCAAGGACAGCTGGCCGACGCTCACCAGCGCCCTGGACGCGGCCGAGCGCGGCGACGGCTCGGAGTTGCTCGCCCTCGCCGACGGCTACAACGAACGCGACCCCTCGGGCCGCTACGGCACGACGACCCACTCACAGCGGGTCATATCGTGCCTGGACGACCGGCAGCGGCCGACCGCGGCCGAGACGAAGAGGCTGCTGCCGGAGTTCGAGAGGATCTCCCCGGTCTTCGGGACGTTCCTCGGCTGGGACACGGCCGGCTGGTGCCACGACTGGCCGGTGCCCGGGCAGCACGACACCCCGGAGGTGAGCGCCCCGGGCGCAGCGCCGGTCCTGGTGGTGGGCAACACCGGCGACCCCGCCACCCCCTACGAGGGCGCGCGGAGGATGGCCGACGAGCTGGGCAAGGGCGTCGGGGTGCTGCTCACCTGGCGGGGCGAGGGACACGGTGCGTACGGCAGCGGCAGCGACTGCGTCGATTCCACCGTGGACGCGTATCTGCTGGACGGCTCGGTCCCGAAGGACGGCAAGGTCTGTTCATGACGGCGGCGGGGGCTCCGGGCACCCGTGGTGCGCGAAGCCCCCGCCGCTCGCAGAGGCAGGCCGGATACGGCTCAGTACACCGGCTTGCTCGGCTCGATCTGGTTGACCCAGCCGATCACGCCGCCGCCGACGTGGACGGCGTCCGAGAAGCCCGCGGACTTCAGGACCGCCAGGACTTCCGCACTGCGGACACCCGTCTTGCAATGCAGGACGATCTTCTTGTCCTGCGGGAGGCTCTCCAGGGCGGTGCCCATGAGGAACTCGTTCTTCGGGATGAGCCGGGCGCCCGGGATGGAGACGATCTCGTACTCGTTCGGCTCGCGGACGTCGATGATGTCGATGCTCTCGCCGTCGTCGATCCACTCCTTGAGCTGCTTGGGAGTGATCGTGGAGTCGGCGGCCGCCGCCTGGGCCTCCTCGGACACGACGCCGCAGAAGGCCTCGTAGTCGATGAGTTCGGTGACGGTCGGGTTCTCGCCGCAGACCGCGCAGTTCGGGTCCTTGCGGACCTTCACCTGGCGGTACTGCATCTCCAGGGCGTCGTAGATCATCAGGCGGCCGACCAGGGGCTCGCCGATGCCGGCGAGGAGCTTGATGGCCTCGTTGACCTGGATGGAGCCGATGGACGCGCACAGCACGCCCAGCACGCCGCCCTCGGCGCAGGAGGGGACCATGCCGGGGGGCGGGGGCTCCGGGTACAGGCAGCGGTAGCAGGGACCGTGCTCGGACCAGAACACGGAGGCCTGGCCGTCGAAGCGGTAGATCGAGCCCCACACGTACGGCTTGTTCAGCAGCACGCAGGCGTCGTTGACCAGGTAGCGGGTCGCGAAGTTGTCCGTGCCGTCGACGATCAGGTCGTACTGGCTGAAGATGTCCATCACGTTGTCGGCCTCGAGCCGCTCTTCGTGCAGGACGACGTTCACGTACGGGTTGATGCCCTTGACGCTGTCGCGGGCGGACTCGGCCTTGGGACGGCCGATGTCGGCCTGGCTGTGGATGATCTGACGCTGCAGGTTCGACTCGTCGACCTCGTCGAACTCCACGATGCCGAGGGTGCCGACACCTGCGGCGGCCAGGTACATCAGCGCCGGCGAGCCCAGGCCGCCGGCGCCCACACACAGCACCTTGGCGTTCTTCAGCCGCTTCTGCCCGTCCATCCCTACGTCGGGGATGATCAGGTGGCGGGAGTACCTGCGAACCTCGTCTACGGTGAGCTCGGCAGCCGGCTCGACCAGGGGTGGCAACGACACGGGGACTCCGTTGGTCGGTCAATCACTACGGTTGTTCTCCCCGTAACACTGCCATGCGCTTTTTCATTCCGAGACACCCGTTCCGACACGCGAGACGAATTCGTCCCAGTAGCCGGGCATGCCCTCCCAGGGGTCGGCGCGTCCGCCGCGGTCCGTGCGGTCGGTGAACCAGACCGTCGCCGCGCCCTGCCAGCGGGCGATGCGCAGGGCCTCCTCCAGATGGGGGCGGGGCACGCCGTGGACGAAGTGGCAGAAGCGCTCGGGCGGGTGGGCTGCGGTCCACTCGGCGACCTGCGACCAGCGGTAGTCGCTCCACGGGCCGGCGAAGGTGACCAACTGGTCGGCGTGCTCGGCGTAGCCGGGGTGCGGGTGGGTGCCGTGGCCGAGGACGATGTGGGGATCGTCACGGATCACGCGGAGTGTGGCGACGGTGCGGCGGACCTCGGGCAGCTCGGCCCGGTCGGCCGGGCAGCGGTCCAGCAGGTAGCCGTCGACCTGGTACCAGTCGGCGTACCGGTGGGCGTCCGAGATCAGTTCACCGAAGGTCCGGAAGCCGTACCGGGTGTCGAGGCGGCCGAGGACCCGTACGCCCGCGTTGCGCAGGCGTCCGGCCGCCTCCAGGCAGTGTGGGTCGGGGCGGCTGCCGGGGCCGTCGGCCACGTTCAGGACCACCCAGTGCACCGGGATGCCGGGGTGGGTGAGTTCTCCCCACTCGGTGGGGGCGAGCAGGGGGTGCGCATAGCCGGGGACACCGAGGCCGGGCCGGAGTGCCGTGCTGGACGAGCGGGGCCGGGCGCTGGTCAGATGCGGCATGCCGCCTCCATCCAGATGTCGGCGAGGGACTCCTCCAGGCCGATCCGGGGGCGCCAGCCGAGCCGGTCGCGCGCGGTGCGCACGTCGGCCTGCTGCCAGCTGCCGCAGCCGTCCGGGTACGGGTACGCGAGCGGGGGCGCGTGGTCGGGGTCGGGCCGGGGGTGCCCGATGGCAGGGCGCAGGGCGCCGGGCGGGCCGTCGAGCTCGTGGAGGGCACCGCCGTATCCGGCGACGCGGGCGAGGACGGCGGCGGCGTCGCGCAGGCGCACGGCGCGGCCGGAGCCGATGTTGATGACGCCCTGCGCGGCGGAGAGCGAGGCGGCGTGGACGGCCCGGGCGACGTCGCGGACGTCGACGAAGTCGCGCTGGGCGCCGAGGCCGCCGAGTTTCAGCTCGCCGTCGCCGGACTGCATGGCGCGGCGCATGGCCTCGGCGAGACGCCCGAGCGGGGAGCCGGCGGGGGTGCCGGGTCCGGCCGGTGAGAAGACGCGCAGGACGACGGCGTCCAGGCCGGAGCCGAGGACGAGTTCGGTGGCGGCGAGTTTGCTGACGCCGTACGGGCCGCCCGGGCGGGGCACGGCGTCCTCGGCCGTGGAGGAGCCGGGCTGGCTGGGGCCGTACTCGGCACTGCACCCGATCTGCACCAGACGGGCGCCGCAGCCACTGCGGCGCAGGGCCTCGCACACGGTGGCCACGGCGACGGTGTTGTGGCGGGTGAGTTCGCGGGCGCCGCCGCGGGTGGCACCGGCGCAGTTGACCACGACGCCCGGATGGACCGCGTCGAGGAAGCGGGTGAGGGCACCGGGGCTGCCGGACGCGAGGTCGAAGCGGACGTCGGCGTCGTCGCCGCGGCCGAGGGCGGTGAGCTGGACGGCCGGGTCGGCGAGCAGACGGTCGGCGACGAAGCGCCCGATGTAGCCGTTGGCTCCGATCAGCAGGACTCTCATCGCGCGGCTCCCGGGGTGGCCCGGGTTCCTGGGTGGGTGATCATGTCGTTCTCCTAGAGGGCGGGTAGGACGGTGTGGCGAGTGCCTGCGGCGGTGGGACCACCGTCGGGGCGGTCACCGCTCGGGCTCCGCGGGTGCGTGGGCCGAGGCCCGGGTCAGCTTGCGCGTCGCGTGGACCAGGAGGGCGAGGGCCGCCGCTCCGCAGACGAGGGCCGGCACGCTGCCGGCGCCCCAGGCGGTGACGAGCGTTTCGACCGGCGTGGCCAGGAAGCCGCAGCCGGGGAGGCGGGAGGTGAAGACCAGGGCGAGGGCGGACGCCTGGAGGGTGGCCGTCGCGGTGAGGACGACGGCCGGTGCGTGGGTGAAGCCGTGGACGGTGAGGAGGCGGGCCAGGAAGAGGAGGGCGCCCAGGGTGAGGGCCTCCAGGTAGGCCGCGGGCTCGCCGAGGACCGTCGCGCAGAGGGTGAGCAGGACCGCGAGGGCGCCCAGGAACAGGGCGAACGAGCCGAGCAGGAGCGGTCGTACGGCCGCGGCGAAGTCCTCCAGGCCCCGGCTCGACGCCAGTGTGCGGCGGGCGCGCGCGGTGAGGAGATGGGCGGTCCAGGCCGCCGGCGCGCAGGCCAGGGTGAGGGCGAGGACGGGGGAGACGGTGACGGGCCAGGGCCCGTCGGCCGACCCGGTGGGCAGGGCGTCGGGACCGCCGGCGATGGCACTGAGCAGCAGGCCGTTCCCCAGGAGGGCGTAGGCGGCGAGCCACAGGGTCCACGGGGTGGTCCGGCCGGGAGCCGCACCGGGCCGGGGCCCGGGTCGGCCCTCGCCGGTCCTGCTCAGCGGGCCCCGGCGCAGGGCCGCGCGGAGGGCCAGGACGACGGCGAGGACGCCGACGCCGGCCGCGATCAGACGGGTCCGGCCCTGGGTGAGCTGCCCGGCGGCCACGGCGGCAGCGCACAGGGCGCCCGGCAGTAGCGTCAGGAGGACCCATGCGGCGCGCACCCGGGGGACGGGGGGAGCGGTGGGCTGCGGCGCGTCCCCGTCCCGGGAGGCCCGCGCGTACATCTCCTCCGCCAGGGAGAAGACGTCCCGGTGACGGAAGCGGGCGGCGGTGCGGTCGGTGATGCCGTGGGCTTCGAGCCCCGCGGCGATCTCCAGAGGGTCGACGGCACGCTCGCAGAGGTCCCGGTGACGGTGCATCAGCGCCTTGACGGGATCGGCGGCACCTCGGCGGAGCGAAGGCGGCTTGTGGTCGGAACCGCTCCCCCGGCTCGCGGACGGCCCGCGATCCCGTCCGGCCTCCGAATTCGCGAGCGGCTTGCCGTCCCGTACGGCCTCCCGGCTCACGGACGCCCTGCCACCGGCGTCGGCGTCCCGACTCGCGAACGCCCTGCCATCCCGTCCGGCCTCCCGACCTACGGACGGCTTGCCGTCCCATCCGGCCTCCCGGCTCATGGACGCCCTGCCACCGGCGTCGGCCCCCCGGCTCACGGACGCCCTGCCACCGGCGTCGGTGCCCCCGCTCGTGGACGGCTTACGGCCGATATCGGCCTGCCGCCCCGGGGACGCTCCACCGTCGACATCGGCCGCCCGCCACGGGGAGGCCTCACGATCAACGCCGGCACCCTGGCCCAGGGCTGCGCCACGATCGGCCTCGATCCCGGCCTCCCCGCCTGCAGACCCCGGCGCCCGCTCCGAGCCCGTGTCCGAGCCCGTGTCCGTGTCCGTGTCCCACGCTCCCGGGCTGGTCGGTGTGCCCGGTCGGTCCAGTTCTCCGAGGTCCTTCACCGCGCTCCCTCCGGGGCGGGGACATGCGGAGTGGCTCGTACGGGGCGGGCGGTGGCCCACCCGGGGCCGTTGCGGGCGGCCAGGCTGGGCGACGGGGCGGACCAGCAAACCGGGACCCGGGCCTCGGCGGGAACCGCGAAGGGCAGCGGCTCCCCCGCCCCGTCGAGGACGCGCCGGACCGGAGCGCGCGAGACGATCTCCAGGTAAATGCCGTGAAATGCCTCGATGTTCTGCTCGACCGTGAACAGTTCGAGGGCTCGGGCGCGCGCGGCCGCGCCCAGGCGCACACGGCGCTCGGGGTCGCGCAGCAACGCCACACACGCCTCGGCGAGCGCCCGCGGATTGCGCGGCGGTACGACGAGACCGGTGCCGCCGATGACCTCCACGACCGCGCCGACGTCCGTCGAGACGGTCGCCCGCCCGGACAGCATGGCTTCGACGAGGCTGATCGGGAAGCCCTCGACGACGCTGGACAGGACGGTCACTGCGCCCGAGGCGTACGCGTCGGCGGGACGCGGGAGTTCGGGTCCTCCGATCTCCTCGAAGGACACCGGATTGTCGCCGGGGATGTGCGGGCCCTCGGCCTCGTCGGGGAAGAGCTGGGCGGCGAGCGCCCGGCAGTGCAGGAGGTAGGCCGCACCCTCGGGGCCGACGGGGGCGCCGACGACGCGCAGACGGGTCTTCGGCCGCTCCTTGCGGATCTCGGCGAAGGCGTGCAGCAGCGAGACCAGGTCCTTGGCGGGCTCGACGCGGCCGACCCAGACGAGCGTGTCCGGGTCCGCGCACTCGGGGGACTCACCGGCCTCCGCGAAGGGCCGGGCGTCCATGCCGGGGTGGACCGTGCGGAGCTTCTCACGGTCGGCACCGCAGCGCTCCTGCCAGCGGCGGGCGTGCGCGTTCCCGGCGGTGACGACCTCGGCCCGCCGGTAGGCCTCGGCCGCGAGGCGGCCCTGGAACGCCGCGAGCAGGGACCGTACGGCGGGCGGAGCGTCCGGGTTGGTGAGGTAGTGCGTCCGCAGGCGCACGCCGTACTCGGTCACCAGCAGGGGCACGCCGGTGAAATGGCGGGCCAGCAGTCCCGGCAGGACGGCGGCGCCGCCGGACGCGGCGTGGCACAGGTCGACCGCGCCGATCCCCTCGTCCTCGTACCAGTCGAGGGAGAGGGGGCGCAGGGCGCGTTCCAGGTAGCCGGCGACGGCGAGCAGGTCCGGTACGCGCGCCTCGCGCGCGGCGCGCTGGGCCCCGGGGGCGCGGCAGGCGCGCTCCAGCGTGCGCACGGCGGCCTCCGAGCGGAGCGCGCCCACCAGTCCGCCCGTCTCGCGGGCGAGCTCGGCGAGCCCGTACAGGGCGTTGGCGAAACGGTCCGCCTCGGAGGCCGACACCCCCTCGCGAACCCTTCCGGCGCCCGCCGCCCCCACCGTGACGCCTGCCGCTCCCGCCACGGCGCCCGCCATGCCCACCCTGGCTCCTACCGCTCCCGCCACGGCGCCCGCCGCCTCCACCCTGGCTCCTGCCGCTCCCGCCACGGTGCTTGCCGACAACGCCGCAGTGCCCGCCGACAACGCCGCGGGGCCCGCCGCCCCGCACAGCACCGCCGCCAGTTCCGCGAAGCACTCGCCGAACCGCCGACGGGCCCGGCGCCCGAGCACCACCTCGTCGTCCTCGGCCATCCACAGCGGCGCGGTCCGTACCCGGCGCACGTTCGGCGGCAGCGGGACCCAGCCCTCGTCCTCCTGACGCTGGCTGCGGCTGAGCGCGTAGACGTCGAACTCGTGCTGTGCGAGCCCGTGCACCAGCCGGTCGCACCAGAGCCTGGCGTCCCCGCTCACGTACGGATAGCCCGCCTCCGTCAGCAGTCCGATGCGCACGAGTGCACCCCCGATCTCCCGTATGAGGAGCCACCGTTGTCCGGCGGCTCGCAGCGGGACGAACGTATGCGGACAAGGCGGTGGTACGACGGACGGTTGTCCGTCGCACCACCAAAAGGGGTGAACGGTCGTAACTTTCCCGTGCGGTTCGCGTTTCGTCGCGCTAGGAGATCGAGCGGACACGGAACGTCACGCTGCGGCCAACTCCCGTCGTTCCGCTCGCCGTCGCGCGGCGGCCCGGGGGTCGAGCGCCGGTACGGCGGCCAGCAGCTGCCGGGTGTACGAGTCCCGCGGCGACGCGTACACCTCGCCGACCGGCCCCTCCTCGACCACGCTGCCGTGCCGCATCACCGCGACCCGGTCGCTGACCTGGCGCACGACGGCCAGGTCGTGCGCGACGAAGACCAGCGCGAGCCCGAGCTCACGCTGCAACTCCGCCAGTAGCGCCACCACATGGGCCTGGGTGGTGACGTCGAGGGCGGAGACCGGCTCGTCGCAGACGATGACGCGCGGGTCCGCCGCGAGCGCCCGGGCGATGCCGACGCGCTGGCGCTGGCCCCCGCTGAACTCGTGCGGGTAACGGTCGTGGTGCGCCGTTTCGAGCCCCACGCGCTCCAGCAGTTCTCCGACGCGCTCCCGGATGCGCCCCTCGTCCCGCTCGCCCCGCGCGCGCAGCGGGTCGGCGATGGACTCGCCCACGCTGCGGCGGGGGTTGAGGGAGGAGACCGGGTCCTGGAAGACCATCTGCACGGCCGGGTGGACGCCGGTGTGGGGACGGCCCTCGAACGTGATCGATCCCGCCGTCGGCTCCAGCAGCCCGACGAGCATGCGGCCCAGCGTCGTCTTGCCGCTGCCGCTCTCGCCGACGATGCCGAGGGTCTCGCCGCGGCGCAGGGTCAGCGACACGTCGCGCACGGCCGTGACCGCCCGCTTCCCGCGCCCGAACTCGCGCCGCAGCCCGGTCGCCTCCAGGACGACCTCCTCGGGCGCCACCGGGGCCTTCGCGGGCGCGTCCAGCCGCGGGACGGCGGCCAGCAGTTCGCGGGTGTACGGCTCGGCCGGCGCGCCCAGCACGGTGGCGACCGGGCCGTGTTCGACCGCCCGGCCGTGCCGCATCACCAGCACCTCGTCGACGCTTTCGGCGGCGACGCCCACGTCGTGCGTGACGAGCAGCAGCCCCATGCCGGTCTCCTCGCGCAGGGTGTGCAGCAGGTCCAGGACCTGGGCCTGCACGGTCACGTCGAGGGCGGTGGTCGGCTCGTCGGCGATCAGCAGACCGGGCTCGCACGCGAGCGCCATGGCGATCAGGGCGCGCTGGCGCATGCCGCCGCTGAACTCGTGCGGCCGGGACCGGGACCGCCGGGCCGCGTCGGGTATGCCCACGCGGTCCAGGACGTCGACGGCACGCACGCGTGCGGCCCGCCGGGACACGCGCGCGTGCAGGCGGTACACCTCGGCGATCTGGTCGCCGATGGCGTAGTACGGGTCGAGGGAGGACAGCGGGTCCTGGAAGACCATCGCGGCCTTCCCGCCGCGCAGCCGCCGCAGCTCCTCCTCGGAGGCCCGCTGCACGTCGGTGCCGGCCACCTCGACCGTGCCCGTGACCCGGGCCCCGGTGCCGCGATGCAGGCCGAGCAGGGCGGACGCCACGGTCGACTTGCCGGAGCCGGACTCGCCGACCAGGGCCAGGGCGGCGCCCTCCTCCAGGCGGAAGGAGAGTCCGTCGACGGCCCGCAGCCCGCCGAAGTCCACGCGCAGGTCGCGCACGTCGACCAGGCTCATGTCAGCACCACCCGTCGGTCGGCCACCGCGTACAGCACGTCCGCGACGGCGTTGGCCAGGACCACGAAGAAGCCGGTCACCAGGACCATGCCGACGACCACCGGCAGGTCGACGACCTTGACGGCCTCGACCATCTCCTGGCCGATGCCGGGCAGTCCGAAGAGCGTCTCGGTGAGCACGGCACCGCCGAACAGGACGCCGATGTTGTTGGCGTTCACGGCGATGAGCGGCGCCACCGCACCGCGCAGGGCGTGCCGCCCGATGATCGCCCGCTCCCCGACGCCGTAGGCCCGGAAGGTGCGGACGTGGTCCTCGGCGAGGGTCTCCAGCATCGCGGCCCGGGTCAGCCGGGCGTACGTCGCGGACTCGATGAGCGCGAGGGACAGCCAGGGCAGCAGCAGGTTCCAGGCCCACTGTTCGGGGTCGTCGGTGAAGGCGACGTACTGCGGGAAGGGCAGCAGCTCCAGCTGCCCGCAGACGACGATCATGAGGACGAGCCCGATGACGAATACGGGCGTGGACATGCCCGCCAGGGTGAGGGTGGTCAGCAGCCGCTCGGTGAGCCGCCCGCGCCGCCACACCGACAGCACGCCGGTGCCGACGCCGATGACCAGCCACAGCACCATCGCGCCGAGCGCGAGCGAGGCGGTGACCGGCAGCTTGGCCAGGATCAGCGCGGTGACCTGCTGGTCGCTCTGGTAGGACAGCCCGAGGCAGGGCGCCGAGCAGTGCTGGACCGAGGTGCCGGTGGAGTAGTCCTGGCCGGCGACGAGGCCCTGCAGGAAGTGCCAGTAGCGGGTGAACAGGGGGTCGTCGAGATGCAGTTGCCCGGCGACCTGCTGGACCTGGGCGGGTGAGCAGCGCGGACCGCAGGTGAGCTGGGCGACGTTGCCGGGGGTGACGTAGAAGACGACGTAGATGATCACCGAGAGGGCGAGGAGGGTGACCAGGGCGCCGACGGCGCGGCGCAGCACGAAACCTCCGAAGCCGGTCATGATGCCTCCCTCCTGCGGCCCGTTCCGACGCGCAGGCGCGAGGACGCGCGGGGGTCGAGGGCGGTGCGCACGCCGTCACCGAGCACGGTGAGGGCGAGGACGGTCAGGAACAGCGCGCCCGCGGGCAGCAGCAGGTACTGCGGCGCCGCCTGGTACCAGACGTCGGCGGAGGTCAGCATCTGCCCCCAGGAGGGCGTCGGCGGCTTCACGCCCACACCCAGGAAGGACAGGGCCGCCTCGACGGTGATGTTCGTCGGGACGAGGATCGCCGCGAAGGTGATGACGGGGGCCGCGAGGCCGGGCAGCAGTTCGCGCCGGGCGATCCGGACGGTGCCCCAGCCGCTGAGCCGGGCGGCTGCGACGTAGTCGAGTTGCTTGAGGGTCAGTGTCTGCGCGCGCACCATCTTGGCGAGCGTCCCCCAGCCGGAGACCAGGCCCACGACCAGCGCCACCAGCACCGGGCGCGGGAAGGCGGTGGGCACGATGGCGAGCAGGGCGAGCGCGACGACCATCAGCGGCATCGCCACGAAGATGTCGGCGACCCGGGTGAGCACGAGGTCCACCCAGCGGTTGCCGAGCCCGGCCGCGACCCCGACGACGACACCGAGCGCGAGCTGCACGACCGTGGCGGCGAGCGCGACGCCGAGCGACACCCGCGCGCCGTACACCAGCCGCGCGAACAGGTCCCGGCCGGTCTGCGGTTCGACGCCGAGCCAGTGGTCGGCGCTCGCTCCGCCGAACGGCCCGATGGGCACGCCTCCGCGCGCGGAGTCCACCAGGGAGGGGTGGTAGGTGGTCGGGTCCTGGCCCTCGATGGCGGTGAGCAGGGGTGCGGCGAGTGCGACCAGGACGAGCAGCGCGACGACGACCGCCGCGACGAGGGCGGCGCGCTGCGTCCGCAGCCGCCGCCAGAACTGACGGGCCCCCGAGGCGGCCGGTACGGAGGTGTCCGTCCCGGCCGCCTCGACGGTGACGAGTGCCTCGCTCACGGCGTCACTTCACCGCGACCTGCGAGACGTCCAGCACACCGGTCCAGTCGCTGATCACGATGTTCTTGACGTCCTTGCCGTACAGACGCTTGTAGACGGGGTGGAACAGCGGGACGGTCAGGGCCTTCTCGCCGATCTTCTTGTCCAGTGCACCCCACCTCTCGGCGGCCTGGTCAAGATCCGTCAACTTGTTGATCGCGTCAATCTCGGCATTGACCGACTTGTCGTTCAGCAGGCCGGTGTTGAAGTTCGCGCCGTCCTTGACGATCTGCCGGCCGTCGAAGATCGGGGCGAGGAAGGGACCGCCGGAGGGCCAGTCGGCGCCCCAGTGAGCGAGGAAGAAGCCCGGCTCGGTCTTCACGTTGTGGATCTTGTCGGAGTAGTCGTTCTCCTCCAGGCCCTGCAGCTTGACCGTGATGCCGGCCTTCTTGAGCGCGTCCTGGATGGCGGTCGCGATCTCCGGGCTGGTCTCGAAGTCCCGGGCGTTGGAGTGCGTGAGCGTGACGGTCAGCCCGTTCGGGTGCCCGGCCTCCTTCAGCAGCTGCTTCGCCTTGGCCGGGTCACCGGCCTTGCCCGCCGGGAAGAGGTCGTAGGGCGTGTACCCGAAGGACTTCTGGTTCGGCAGGAAGGTGGTGGCGGGCTCGGCCAGCGCGGACCCGCCCGCGGCGTTGACCACGGAGGAGCGGTCGATGGCGTACGAGATCGCCTGCCGCACCTTGATGTCGTCGAACGGCTTGATCGTCGGGTTGAACGCGATGTAGTTGGTGTAGCCGAAGTGCCCGGTGCCGACGCGGGAGGCGAGGTCCCGGTCGCCGCTCACCTTGGCGAGCTCGGCCGGACCGAGGTTGGTGTCCGTGGTGACCGCGGCGGCGTCCGCCCCCTGGGACGCGGAGAGCCGCTGGTTGATCACCGACGAGTCGAGCCCGGACCGTACGTCGACCTTGTCCGGGTAGGCCTTGCGCTCGGCGTCGGTCGCGGCGGACCAGTGCGGGTTGCGCTCCAGGATCAGCCGCTCACCGTCGTTCTCGTTCTTCACGACCTTGTACGGCCCGGACGAGATCGGGTGCTGCTCGTACTTGGTGCCGGTGTCCTTGGCCTTCGGAACGGGCGTGAACTGCGTCTGCGTGGCCAGGTAGGGGAACTCGCCCTCGGGCTTGTTCAGGTGGAAGACGATGGTCCGCTCGTCCGGCGTCTCGATCGCGTCCAGGCCCTTCTCGTCCTTGTACGGCCCCTGGTAGTCGGCGGCCCCGACCAGCCAGTCCCGCAGGTAGGGGGCGCCGCCGGACAGCTCGGGGGCGAAGGAGCGCTCGATGCCGTACTTGATGTCGGCCGAGGTGATGGGCGTGCCGTCCTCGTACTTCAGGCCCTTTTTCAGGGTGTACGTCCACACGGTCGCGTCCTTGTTGGGACGCCCGGTGTCGGTGGCGAGGTCGGGGACGACCTTCGTGCCGGCGGCACCGTCCTCGCGGTTGCGGGTGGTGAGCGTACGGAAGACCAGGGACGGGACGTTGCCGCCGCCGGAGGTGTAGAGGCGGGCCGGGTCGAAGTCCTGCTGGGGGTTGGCGTTCAGGACCGTCAGGGTGCCGCCCTTGTGGGGCGTGGAGTCGCCGCCGGCGCCCTTGGCATCGTTGTCCTCAGGGCCGCAGGCGGCGACGCCCGCTGCCAGGACCAGGCTCACGGATGCCGCGGCCACGCGGCGCGCTATGACGGACGGTTGGCGCATCGGAAGGACGACCTCTCGGAAGGCGTCTCGGATCGCGAGACGAAATGACGAAGGGTGAGACGGAGAACAGCAGACTTCTGCCCGGCGCCGGGTCGTCGAGGAAACCGCGACAGGGTCACGGCCAGGAGGGAAAGGATTCGCGACGCGCGCCTCGGGCGGGCGTCAGCAACAGTGGATGTCGGCCACGCAGAGCGGGGTCACGCCGATGAGCGCCAGCTCGATGGCGGCGCGAACGGAGGCGGGACGGGACGACATGCCCAGAAATATGTACGAACTCTCTGCACATGTCAACGCGAGGCGTGCCACACGGCCCGCCCCGGCTCTCAACTTCGCGGATACGGCCAGGGGTTGGCGCGGCAGTGGATGCCGTCGTGGTCGAGGAACTTGGTCTGCTGCTGCATGACCGGGGCGAGGTCGCCGTCCTTGTCGCAGGTGACGTGCCCGTAGCCGAGGCGGTGCCCGACCTCGTGGTTGATCAGCATCTGCCGGTAGGCGTGGATCTCGCCGTCGCCGTACGTCTCGGAGCCCTGCGCCCACCGGTAGGCATTGATCATCACGCGTTCGGTCGCGGCCGAGTCGCAGGAGACGTTGTCCACGGTGGTGTCCAGGCCGGACTTGGCGCACCAGTCGGCGGTCGTGCCCGGGCTGGCGAGGGTGATCACGAAGTCGGGCCGGCCGGAGTGGATGCGCTCGAAGGTGCGCGCGCCGTTGTGGGCCCAGCTGCGCTGGTCGTTGAGCGTCTTCTGCACGGCCTCGGCGAACAGCTCGGCGTCGAGCCCCAGCCCCTGTTCCACGTCCACGCGGTAGGTGAACTTCTGTCCCGCGCCGCGCGCCTTGGCGATGCCGGGGACGGCGTCGAACCGGCCCGAGCCCTTGAGCGTGGCACCGAGCGGGTACGTCCGCTCCATCTTCGCCTCGTACGTCAGTGGCGCCAGCCGGGCGCCCGGGGCCGGGGTGGCCCGGCCGGCCGCACGGGACGCCGGGTCGCGGACGTCCCGGGCCCGGTCGGCGGCGGACTGCGACTGCACGTCGGCGCCGCCTTGGTCGTCGGCGACCTGACCGGCGACGATCACGGCCAGCACGGTGGTGACGGCGGCGGCCGCGATGCCGGTGAAGGCACGGCCCTTGCCTCCCCTGCCGGGCCCGGGCGCACCGGGGGGAGCCGCTCCACCGGGGTCGCCGGAGCGGCTGTCGGCCAGGGTGCCCGCGTTCCGGTCCGCGACGGAGGCGTAGGCGTCCGCCGCGTGCGCGGAAGCGGGCGTACGGGGCGCGAAGACGTCGTCCTCCTCGTCGAATGCGTCGAGATAGTCCTGCCGCGGCCCGGGCACGGAGGCCCGGCGCTGCCGGGGTATGGCGGCACCGGCTCCCGCACGCCCAGCGCCGCCGCCCCTCAGCTCGCCCCAGCCGCCCCCGGCCTCCCGCTGCTCGGGATGCCCGCCCCGAGCCCGCGGAAAGCCCTGCGCGGGCGTCCCGTCGGGCGACCGGCGAACCCCCGGCGCGGGCGTACCGTCCGGCAGCCTGGCCACACCGTGCGCCGGAGTCCCGTCGGCGGGCCGGGGCACACCACGCGCCGGGGTCCCGTCCGGCAGCCTGGGCGCACCGTGCGCGGGCGTCCCGTCCGGCAGCCGCGGCGCACCGTGCCCCGGCGTCCCCTCCGGCAGCCACCCCTCCGGCAGACGCGGCATCCCGTGCGGCGGCGTCCCCTGAGGACGCGTCACATGCGGAGCCGTCACGTTCCGGGAAGTCAGGTTCTGGGGCGTCACATACGGAGGCACCCCGCGTTGCGGTGCGGCCGGTCCCGGTGCGGGCCGTGGCCCCGGCACGCGGCGAGCGCCCGCGCCCGGCGGCGGCCAGCCGCCCTGCCCGGCCCCGGGCGAGGCCGGCCGGGCACCCCGGCCCTCGTCCGGTGTCCGGCCCGGCGCGGTCCCCGGCCCCTGCGCCGGCCCGTCCCGGCCGTCCCGTACTGCGGTGGTGTCCGAGGTGTCGCCCTTGGCGACGGGCCCTCGGCGGCTGTGGCGTCCCACGTCGCGCCTCAGCCCCCCATGCTCTCGTCGGTGGTGTCCCGGTCGACGGCGTCGTCCGCGCGGGCACGCGAGTCACCACTGTCCGCCGCGCTCCGCGCCCGCCGCGCGCGCTGCGTACCCAACTCTCCGGAGTCGTCCAGCAGTTCACGGAACGCCATGGCGACCGTCTCCGGGTACTCCATCATGGCCACGTGCCCGGCGTCCGGCAACGTCACAAGCCGCGAGTCGCGAAAAGCCCGGGCCGCCTTCTGGGCCATGCGGAAGCCGACGAGCTGATCGCGGCCGCCGTAGACGAGCAGGGTCGGCGCGAGGACGCGCTCGGCCTGGCGCCACAGTCCGTGCTGGCCACCGAGGGTGTACGCGTTGACGATCCCGCGCGCGGAGCGCGCCATCGCGTCCCAGAAGTACGGCAGCCGCAGCCGCCGCTCCATCTCCTCGACCGCGTTGCGGAATCCCTCCGGCGTGACCCGCCCCGGGTCCCCGTAGCACAGCGCCATCACGCCGCGGACGCGCTGTTCCGCTGTCCACTCGCGCGTGAGGCGCGTGAAGAGCGGGGCGATCCCGGGCACGGCGAGCAGCCCCGTCGGCACGGCGGAGCGCTGCACTCGGATTTCCGGCAGGGCGGGTGACACAAGTGTGAGCGTACGGACGAGATCGGGCCGGACCGCGGCGACACGGGTGGTGATGGCGCCGCCGAGCGAGTTTCCGAACAGGTGCACGGGCCCGCGACCGGAGGCGTCGAGGTAGCGGATGACCGCGCGCGCGTGGCCCGTGACGGAGTAGTCGCCGTCGTCCGGGGGCGGCGAGTCGCCGAAGCCCGGCAGGTCGAGGGCCTCGGGGTCGACGACGTCCTCCAGCAGCGACATCAGCGCCGACCAGTTCTGCGAGGAGCCCCCGAGCCCGTGCACGCACAGGGCGGGAGGCAGTCCCTCTCGCGCGGGCGGCCTCGACCGCACCGTCAGCGTGACCCCGGGCAGCTCGACCGACCTCAGCCGCTCCCCCTCCGCGACCCGGACGGTCCCCACCTTCGGCAGCACATTGGCGGGCGGCACGAACGGCAGCTCGGTCGAAGACATGCGGCAATGTTACGAGACGATCACGCAGTGACTCATGTGTTCGCCTGTGTTCGCCGTCACAGGATCAAGCCCGTTGATCAGGGAACGGAGGAGGCACTCGGGAGCACCATGGACAGCAGTCGAAGGGATACGCATCGCGTCACGCCCCGGACGCGGATCGCATAGCGTCCGGATCGGGTGTCTCCTAGGCTCGGACAGAGGGCACCCGCATGTGGCCCCTGCATTCCCAGGGACGTTCGTAGAAAGGGAGCCCAGCATGGCCGTAGACCCCACCGACCCGGAGACGTTCGAGGCCGAGGACGCGCCGGAGACGCCGGAGTTCGGTGTCGAGGCGCCCGAGGTCGACGCGGCCGAGCAGCGGGCGGACCTCGCGCCGGAGCGCGACGACCCGCTGACCGCCGTCGACCCGGACCGCGCCAGCGAGGCCGACCTGATGGAACAGGCCCGGATCGTCTCGCTCGACGAGGACGACTACCGGTGACGCTCGCCACCGGCGGGCCACAGATCGCGCCACCGAGCAGGAAAGGAGTCGCATTTTGCCCGCTCTGACCCTGTTTGAAACCTACTCGACCGCTTTCGTAACCGTCCGGTCCGTGAAATTCTGCGCTCTCACCGCGCACACCACGGTTACCGAAAAGTACGATGGCGACGCGGCCAGATCCGCACGTGGACGACTATGGGAGGCGGCGTGACAGCCATCGAGCAGACAGAGGCGGTTCGCCCGCGGGGCACACGCCTGCCGCGCCGTGCCCGACGCAACCAGCTTCTGGGCGCCGCCCAGGAAGTCTTCGTGGCCCAGGGCTACCACGCGGCCGCGATGGACGACATCGCGGAGCGCGCCGGCGTCAGCAAGCCGGTGCTCTACCAGCACTTCCCGGGCAAGCTCGACCTCTACCTCGCCCTGCTGGACCAGCACTGCGAGTCGCTCATCCAGGCCGTACGGCACGCGCTCGCGTCGACGACCGACAACAAGCAGCGCGTCCGGGCGACGATGGACGCCTACTTCGCGTACGTCGAGGACGACGGCGGCGCCTTCCGGCTGGTCTTCGAGTCGGACCTGACCAACGAGCCGGCGGTGCGCGAGCGCGTCGACAAGGTCACCAACGAGTGCGCCGAGGCGATCTGCGACGTGATCGCGGAGGACACGGGTCTGTCGCGCGCGGAGTCGATGCTGCTCGCCTCGGGCCTGGGCGGGCTCGCCCAGGTGGTGGCGCGCTCCTGGCTGCACAGCGACCGCAGCGTGCCCCGCGACCAGGCGGTGCAGCTGCTGACCTCGCTGGCATGGCGCGGCATCGCGGGCTTCCCGCTGCACGGGACGGACCAGCAGCACCACTGACGGGCGCGTTGTTCCCGTCCGGTGTTCGCTCGTGGCGTTCTCGGGCGGAGCGTGTACGTCCCCTCACCGGGCTAATGTGTGCTGCGTACGGCGCGGAAGTTCGCGCACATCACTGACCGTCGGAGGGACATAGCCGTGGAGGTCAAGATCGGCGTGCAGCACGCGCCCCGCGAGATCGTTCTGGAGAGCGGTCAGAGTGCCGATGAGGTCGAGCGGGCGGTGTCCGAGGCGCTGGCCGGGAAGTCGCCGCTGCTGAGCCTCGTGGACGAGCACGGCCGCAAGGTCCTCGTCCCGGCCGACCGCCTCGCCTACGTCGAGATCGGCGAGCCGGCCCCGCGCAAGGTGGGCTTCGGCGCGCTGTAGGCGCTAGTGCGCGAGGGGGCGGGACGGCTGCGGCCGTCCCGCCCCCTCGGCGTTTCCCAGCGCTTGCCGCCCGCCCCCTCGGCGTCCGCACGCCCCTTGCGGCACCGGGGTTCCTCCACGGATGGAGCACAAGTCGCCCACAGGGGTGGATTGGATTCCGCAGGTCAGGGGTAAGACGGGCTACGACCGATTTGGGCAGGCCGGCCATGTGGGAGGGACCCCCGACATGCTCCTGGAAGCGCTGAGTTCCGCGATCCTCGGCCTGACTCTGGCCTGGGCGGCCACGCAGCGGCTGGCGCACCGCCTGCCGTCCCGCCACCTGGTGCTGTCGACCGGTGTGGCCGGCGCTCTGTTCGGGGCCTTCGTCATGCACAGCGCGCTGGACGCCGGGCACCTGCTGGTGGTGCTGCTCGGCGCGGTGATCGTCTCGGTGGCCTCGCTGTCGCTGCTGCTGCGCCCCGCGGGAAGACTGCGCCGCCGATCGGCGACCGCCTGACGGGTCGCCGGTGGTGGCGCTCACGACGACGGAGCCGGGGCCCCCGGTCCGGTCCCGGAGACTGACCGGGGCCCGGCCCCCGAGCCTGACCGGGGCCGGACCCTGGCACGGCCGGCGCTCCTGACTAGGCGGCCAGCCCCAGCGCGGCCATCCGCTTGGTGTGGGCCTCGGTGATCCGGGAGAACATCCTGCCGACCTCGGCGAGGTCGAAGCCGTCCGCGACACCGCCGACGAGCATGGTCGACAGCGCGTCCCGGTCGGCGACCACCCGCTGGGACTGCGACAGGGCCTCGCCCATCAGCCGCCGCGCCCACAGCGCGAGCCGCCCGCCGACCCGCGGGTCGGCGTCGATCGCCGCGCGCACCTTCTCCACGGCGAAGCCACCGTGCCCGGTGTCGTCGAGCACGGCCAGCACCAGGGAACGGGTGTCGGAGTCCAGCCGGGCCGCGACCTCCCGGTAGAAGTCGCTGGCGATGGAGTCGCCGACGTAGGCCTTGACGAGCCCCTCCAGCCAGTCCGAGGGCGCCGTCTGCTTGTGGAAGCCGTCGTACGCCGCGACGAACGGCTCCATCGCGGAGGTGGGCTCCTGCCCGATCTCGGCGAGCCGGCCGCGCAGCCGCTCGAAGTGGTGGAACTCGGCCGACGCCATCTTCGCCAGCTCCGCCTTGTCCTCCAGCGTCGGCGCCAGCTTGGCGTCCTCCGCGAGCC
The DNA here is from genome assembly GCF_040303825.1 of Streptomyces sp. NPDC094143. Lineage (NCBI taxonomy): Bacteria > Bacillati > Actinomycetota > Actinomycetes > Kitasatosporales > Streptomycetaceae > Streptomyces > Streptomyces sp. NPDC094143. The sequence continues at coordinate 106,844 of NZ_JBEOTZ010000015.1, read as the reverse complement.
GCTCGAACGCCGCCAGCTCCCCGTAGGCCAGCGCACCGAGCAGGTCCACGACCGCGGCGCGGTACTGCGGGTCGGCGGAGGCCGTCGCCCAGTCCAGGGCGGCGACCCCGGTGTGGGCGGCGGGGGCGGTGTCCGAGGCGTTGCCAGGCTTGTCAGAGCTCGTCATGAAGCGCACAATAGCCCGCTCGCCCGGGGGCGTAAGGCCCTGGTCAATCACTGTGACGACGACTACGTGACCGGATCGGCCATCGCATGTGCGCGATTCCGGGGTATGGTGGTAATGCGCCTGCTGGTACGTCGCCGTACCTCGACAGGCCGCACGTATGAGGATGCCCGGTCGGTGGCCCGATCGGCTCCGACCCGACAGCCCTCCCCGGCGTACGGCACCACGCGTACGAGTCCCGGAGGGGACACCCTCAGCGGCATGAGCGCTCGAGCGTCGGCGCGGTCCCGTGCTCCACGGCCCGCCCGTAGGCAGCCGACGTCCCCGGCACGGTCCGACACGACCCCCGCGCTCGCCTCGCGCCGCCCACACAGAAGAGGCAGCACCCTGACTACGACGTTCCGAGAGCTCGGAATTCTTCCCGAGACGGCCGAGGCCCTGGAGGCCGTCGGCATCACCACCGCCTTCCCCATCCAGGAGATGACGCTTCCCGTGGCCCTGTCGGGCTCGGACGTCATCGGCCAGGCCAAGACCGGCACCGGCAAGACGCTGGGCTTCGGCCTCCCGCTCCTCGAGCGCGTCACGGTCCCCGCCGACGTGGAGGCCGGACGCGCCAAGCCCGAGGACCTCACCGACGCCCCGCAGGCGCTCGTCGTCGTCCCCACGCGCGAGCTGTGCACGCAGGTCACCAACGACCTGCTGACCGCGGGCAAGGTGCGCAACGTGCGCGTCCTCGCGATCTACGGCGGCCGCGCCTACGAGCCCCAGGTCGAGGCCCTCAAGAAGGGCGTCGACGTGGTCGTCGGCACCCCGGGCCGGCTGCTCGACCTCGCCGGGCAGAAGAAGCTGAACCTGAAGCACGTCAGGTGCCTGGTCCTCGACGAGGCCGACGAGATGCTCGACCTGGGCTTCCTGCCCGACGTCGAGAGGATCATCAACATGCTGCCGGTGCGCCGCCAGACCATGCTGTTCTCGGCCACCATGCCGGGCGCGGTCATCGGACTGGCCCGCCGCTACATGTCGCAGCCCACGCACATCAGCGCGACCTCGCCGGACGACGCGGGCGCGACGGTCGCGAACACCAAGCAGTTCGTCTACCGCGCGCACAACATGGACAAGCCCGAGATGGTCGCGCGCATCCTCCAGGCCGACGGCCGCGGGCTGGCCATGGTCTTCTGCCGCACCAAGCGCACGGCGGCCGACCTCGCCGACCAGCTCAAGCAGCGCGGCTTCGCCTCCGGCGCGGTCCACGGCGACCTCGGCCAGGGCGCGCGCGAGCAGGCCCTGCGGGCCTTCCGCAACGGCAAGGTGGACGTGCTCGTCTGCACCGACGTCGCGGCCCGCGGTATCGACGTCGAGGGCGTCACGCACGTCATCAACTACCAGTCGCCGGAAGAGGAGAAGACGTACCTGCACCGCATCGGCCGTACCGGCCGCGCGGGCGCGAAGGGTACGGCGATCACCCTCGTCGACTGGGACGACATCCCGCGCTGGCAGCTGATCAACAAGGCGCTGGACCTGGGCTTCAACGACCCGCCGGAGACGTACTCCACGTCCCCGCACCTCTTCTCCGACCTCGGCATCCCCGAGGGCACGAAGGGTCTCCTGCCGCGCTCGGAGCGCACGCGCGCCGGGCTGGACGCGGAGGAGCTCGAGGACCTGGGCGAGACGGGCGGCCGCGGGCCGCGCGGGCGCGGCGGCCGGGGTGGCCGCGGCGACGACCGGGACGAGTCCCGCTCGGCCGACCGCGAGCGTTCCCCGCGTACGCCGCGCCGCCGTCGCCGGACGCGCGGCGGGACTCCGCTGGACGCGCCCGGTTCCGCCGGCGCCACCGCACCCGAGACGGAGGCCACGGCTGCCGCCGCCGGCGGTACGGCCGAGGCGGAGGCCGTCACGGCTCCGCGCACGCCGCGTCGCCGTCGCCGGACGCGCGGCGGTGCGTCGGCCGAGGCGGCGCCGGTCACGGCCGTCGAGACGTCCGCGTCCGCACCGGCGGAGCACGCCGTCGACACGGCCGAGGGCACGACCGCGGAGGCCTCCGAGGCGGCCGCGAAGCCGCGTCGGCGCCGTACGCGCAGGTCGGAGACGGCGGTCGTGGAGACGCCCGCCACGGACACCTCGGCGGTCGAGCCCGAGGCCGCGGTGACGCCGCCGGCCGCGGAGCCCACGGTCGTCGCCGAGGCCGCTCCGGTGGCCTCGGAGCCCGAGGCCGCCGCCACGCCGCGCCGCCGCACCCGCAAGGCCACGGCGCCCGCGGCCGAGGCCGCCGTCGACACGGCGGAGGCGACAGAGGCCAAGCCGCGCCGCACGCGCAAGACCGCCGCCGCGGCCGAGGCCGCTGTCGACAACGCCGAAGCCACCGAGGCCAAGCCGCGCCGGACGCGGAAGACCGCGGCCACGGAGACGGCCACGGAGACCACCGAGGCCGAGCCCAGGCGGACGCGCAAGACGACGGCCGCCAAGGCCGACGCCGCCGTCGACACCGCCGAAGGCACGGAGGCCAAGCCCCGCCGCCGCACCCGCAAGGCCACCGAGCCCACCGATCCCGCCCAGGCCGCCGAGATCCCGGCCCAGACGGCACAGGAGCCCGAGACCGCCGAGGCCAAGCCCCGCCGCACCCGCAAGGCCACGGCCACCAAGGCCGAGACCGCTGTGGACACGGCGGAGGCGACCGAGGCCAAGCCGCGCCGGACGCGGAAGACCGCCGCCGCGGAGACGGCCACGGAGACCACCGAGGCCAAGCCCAAACGGACGCGCAAGACGACGGCCGCCAAGGCCGACGCCGCCGTCGACACCGCCGAAGGCACGGAGGCCAAGCCCCGCCGCCGCACCCGCAAGGCCACCGAGCCCACTGACCCCGCCCAGGCCGCCGAGATCCCGGCCCAGACGGCACAGGAGCCCGAGACCGCCGAGGCCAAGCCCCGCCGCACCCGCAAGGCCACGGCCACCAAGGCCGACGCCTCGGAAGGCGTGGTGGAGGCCAGGCCCAAGGTCCGCCGTACCCGCAAGGCCACGGCCGCCGCGGAGTCCACGGAGGGCTGACACACCCCCGTTCGACGGCCCGGTCCCGCACAGGGGACCGGGCCGTCGGCGTTCTCCCGGGTGCTCAGCCGGTGCCGGCTCCCCACCGGCTACCCTCACCCCCGTGACCAGCCACCCCGCCTTTCCTCCACCCCCGGGCGCCCGCGCGTACAAGCTGCGCACGGCCCGGGGCGACTTCGCCGTCGTCGACTCGTCGCCGGAGCCGGGGACGGAGGTCAGGGGTGTCGTCCTGATGCTGCCCGGGTTCACCGGGAGCAAGGAGGACTTCCGGCTGCTGCACGGGCCGCTCGCGGCGCGCGGGTACCGGGTCGTCGCCGTGGACGGCCGCGGACAGCACGAGTCGGACGGGCCCGCGGATGACGAATCCGCCTACGCCCAACCGGAGTTGGCGCGGGACGTGCTCGCGCAGGCCGAGGCGCTCGGCGTGCCCCTGCATCTCGTCGGGCACTCGCTCGGCGGGCAGATCGCCCGTGCCGCCGTGCTGCTCGACCACACCCCCTTCCTGTCCCTCACCCTGATGTCGTCCGGTCCGGCGGAGATCTCCGTCTCCCAGCAGCAGCGGGTGAAGCTGCTCAGGGACGCGCTCGCCGTGCTGTCGATGGAGGAGGTGTGGGAGGCCATCCGGGCGATGGGAGCGCCCGAGGAGGTCGGCGGGCCGGCCCGCGGCCTCGGTGGCCAGGACCAGTTGCGCCGCCGCTGGCTGGGCAACCGACCGGCCCAACTGCTGGCGACGGGACGCCAGTTGTGCACCGAGCCGGACCGTGTCGCCGAGCTCGCCGCGGTGCCGCTGCCGTTCCACGTCCTGTCGGGCGAGCGCGACGACACCTGGCCGGTTGCGCTCCTGGACGACATGGCCGTACGGCTGGGCGCGCACCGCACGGTCGTCGCGGGGGCGGAGCACTCCCCCAACGCCGACCAGCCCCTGCCGACGGCCCGGGCCCTCGCCGGCTTCTGGGACGGTGCCGGCGCGGTCGGCGGCTCCTAGTACTGCGTCTGCAGGTGCTCCCAGAACCCGTCGCGCAGGGCCCGCCGCAGATCCGCCTGTCCGCGCAGCGAGTACTGCAGCAGGCCCTCCGCCTCCACGAGCAGGTCCTGGTCGACCGAGCCCGGCAGATAGGGATGCCCGGGCAGCAGTTCCACCAGTGAGTCCCGGCCGCGCGCCGCCAGCCACTTCGCGGAGATCTGCGCGCCGACGAACCGCACGTCCTCGCGGCTGGGCCGCCCCGCGGCCGTCTCGTGGACCGGGGAAGTGCGGCGGGAGACGTACGGCTTGAAGAAGTCCAGGTCGAGTGTGCGCTGGCTGTCGACCTCCCACAGCAGCGGCTCGGCCTGGTTGCGGCCCTCCGGCGCCTCGATGCCCCAGAGGTGGACGCGGGCGCCGTAGCCTTGGGCCGCCTCCACCGCCGAGACCAGGTCCTCGTCGCCGCCGAGCAGGGCCGCGTCGCTGATGGCACGGTGGCGGGCGAGCGACTCCAGGTCGGAGCGGATGAGGGAGTCGACGCCCTTCTGCTGGTTGTTGGCGTTGAGGTTGCCCAGCCGTACCTTCACGTCGGGCAGCTCCGCGATGGACTGCTGCTCCGCGGTGTGGATCCGGCGGCGGGCGCCGTCGTACCAGTAGACCCGCAGGAGCCGGCTGTCCGCGAAGACCGTGCGGGCCCGGTCGATGAGCGCGTCGATCAGGCCCTCGCCGTCCAGGTCGAAGGCGCGACGGTCCTCCGTCCCGGCCACCAGGCGCCCCGCGGCCGCGTACAGGTACCCCGCGTCGACGAAGATCGCGTGGGTCGAGGGCGTCTTCGCCACCTCGGCGAGCATGCGCTGGAGCAGCTCGTTGGTGCGGTCGATGCGGGCGCTGAGGGCCGCGAGGTCGTCGTTCATCACCTCCATTGTCCCGGCGGTCACGCTGCGAACACAACCGGTCCCGGGCGGTCCCGTAACGACACTCTTACAGCTCAGTAATTAGCAGTTCGAAAAATTTCCTTAGCGTAGGGAATGTTTGACGCGTGCATCTCTGTTGACCCATACGGAACACCGAGCACCGCAGCCGGTGGGCCGCCACTCAAGTAGTTCTCCTCAGGAGGATGACCAGACGAAGGGAGAAGCCCTTGCGCTTCGAAATCATGCGACTCGACGACGTGGACGGCACGCCTGTGGACACGACCGTCGTGGATGCCGCCTCCGTCAATCACATCGTGCAGCAGGCCGCCGCCATCGGGCAGCGCCTGTGGATCCGCCCGGCCGAGACCACGGCCTCATAACACGCGCGGCTCTCCCCCACTTCGCGGCCCCCGCCCGGCACCGGCCGAGCGGGGGCCGCGCCGTTGCGGGCCGTCATGACCGGGGGCGTACCGGCCGAGAGCGAGATCGGGACGGTGGCCCGCGGCCCGCACCGGCCGGCGCGATCAGCTCGGTCCTCACCGGCCGGGGGTGATCTCAGCTCCCCTGGACGACCTGCGTGACACCGTTGATGATCTGCTGCACGGCGATCGCGGAGAGCATCATGCCGGCGAGCCGCGTCACCAGGACCACGCCGCCGTCCTTGATGATCCGGATGATCACCAGCGAGTAGCGCATCACCAGCCACAGCACGACGTGGATGGCGAGGATCGCCGTCCACACGGACACCTGCGCGGTGACGGTGTGGGCCTTCTGCACGGCGAGGATGACCGACACGATGGCGCCCGGCCCGGCCAGCAGCGGCATGCCCAGCGGCACCAGCGCGACGTTGACGTCCTTGGTCTGCTTCGGCTCGTCGGTCTTCCCGGTGAGCAGGTCCAGCGCGATCAGCAGGAGCAGCAGCCCGCCCGCGATCATCAGCGCGGGCACGGAGACGTGCAGATAGTTCAGGATCTGGTGCCCGAGCAGCCCGAACACGGTGATCACACCACCGGCGACACAGACGGCCTGGAAGGCCATCCGCTTCTGCACCTTCCCGGGCCGCCCGGCGGTGAGGGCGAGGAAGATCGGGGTGATCCCCGGCGGGTCCATGATCACGAAGAGGGTCAGGAAGAGGGAGCCGAAGACGGCGAGGTCGAACATGAGTGATGGCCTTGCGCGTGTCGAGGGGGAGGCGCCGACCCTGCCGTGGGCAGGCGTCCGCGCATCGGAACGGATGGGCACAGGGCACAGCGCCCCGTGCCGGAGAGGAAGCGGGAACGAGGAAAGGCTCAGGCGGCTCCGCCGGCCCCCGGCACGGGAAACGCCCCGAACGCCCTCCGCGTGATCTCCCCGTACACCTCGGGATCCGTCGTGTACTCCCCGAGCACACAGCTCTTGCGGCTGCCGTGGTAGTCCGAGGAGCCGGTCACGAGCAGCCCGAGCTCCTCGGCCAGCCCGCGCAGTCGCGCCCGCGTCTGCGCGTCGTGATCCATGTGATCGACCTCGATGCCGTCAAGACCGGCCGCCGCCATCTCGGCGATCGCGGTCTCCGGCACGGTCCGCCCCCGCTTGCTGGCCCCGGGGTGTGCGAACACGGCGACCCCGCCCGCGCCCTTGATCAGCCGGATCGCCTCGAACGGATCGGTCTCGTGCTTCTCGACGAAGACCCGGCCGCCGTCGGCCAGCCAGTCCTGTGTGAAGGCGTCGTTCACGGTCGGCACGACACCCAGCTCCACGAGCGCGCTCGCCACGTGCGGCCGCCCGACGGACCCGTCGCCGGCGATCCGCGCCACCTGCTCCCAGGTCACGGGCACGCCCAGCTCCTGGAGTTTGGCGATCATGCCCTGCGCCCGGGGCACCCGGTCGTCGCGTACCAGCTCCCGCTCGGCGAGCAGCTCCGGCTCCTGCGCGTCGAAGAGGTAGGCCAGCATGTGCATGCTGATGCCGTCCAGCCGGCAGGAGAGCTCGGCCCCGGTGACCAGCGTCAGCCCGGACGGCACCGCGGCGATCGCCTCGGCGTGTCCGCGGGTGGTGTCGTGGTCGGTGAGAGCGACGACGTCCAGCCCGGCCGCCGCGGCCTTGCGCACCAGCTCGGCCGGCGAGTCCGTACCGTCGGAGGCGGTGGAGTGGGTGTGCAGGTCGATACGCACGACACGGACTCCAGACACGGACGGCACGGACAGGGCTGCTCAAGGATAACCGCACTTTCGACGCCCACTGTCACACCCGAAACCGCCCAGCGCCCCCTACACCCCACCCCGTACCGCCTTTCTACGGTCCCAGCAGCCGTGGCGACAGAGCACCGCAGGGCACCAGCTCGACCTCGGCTCCGGCGTCCCGCAGGTCCGCCAGCACGAGCTCGTCGTACATCAGCAGCCCCGACTGCTCCGGCCACACCACGGCCCACAGCCACAGGCCCAGCGCCTCACCGGCGAACACGGCCCGGTCGCCGGGCGCCCCGGAGACATGCCAGAGCGGCGTCGGCCGCCCCGCCGCCAGCACCTTCGCCTGAGCCGGTTTTCCGACGTCCATGTACGGCCCCGGGTCCGGCCCGTCCATGCCCGCGTACCGTGCCCCGAGTCCGACGCCGAGTTCCTCGGCGACGAGGATCAGCTCGCCCATCCCGCCGAGCGGCCCCGGCCCCGTGCAGGCGACGGCCGTCGCACGACCGCCCGTGCGGTCGTCCCCCGCGCAGGCCACCCCCGTGAACAGCCACCCGACCGGCAGCGGCCACGGCATCCACACGGGCACCTTGGTCCGGTGCACCACGACGTTGAGGGCGTCGACGCTCGGCGGTATCACGGGCTGCACCGGATGAACGGTGCCGTGCGCATCGCACTGCCACGAGTCGGAGAAGAGGCCGGGAGCCCTGACCCGGCCACCGCACTTCGGGCAACTGGGTTCGCCCCTCATAGGGCCCCACGGTCCTACCCTCACCCCGTCGCGTCAAGGACGATCACCCATCCGGGCGGAACCCTTCACCGGTCAAATTAGATGTAATTTGCATTAATTAGAGCGGCTAACTTGCTATGTGTATACACCAACTGACTTCGTCTCGGGAAAGGGAGCACGCATGGACCCCTTCGACGCCGGAGCGGTCGGCCTCCTGAAGCAGCCCAAGTCCGTGTGGGCGACCGCGGGGGCCTCGGTCGTCGCCTTCATGGGCATCGGGCTCGTCGACCCGGTCCTGCCGTCCATCGCCCGGGGTCTGGACGCCACGGCCGACCAGGTCTCCCTGCTGCTCGGACTGGCGTTCGTGGTCGTCTTCGCCGGACTCTCCGGCACCTCCGGGTCGGTCTGCGAACTGGTCGCCTTCCGGGCGGGCTAGGGGCCTCGGCAACGCCCTCTTCGCCTCCACCGCCCTCGCCGTGATCGTCGGCGCGGCGGCCGGCGGCAGCGCCGCGGCGATCCTGCTCTACGAGTCGGCCCTCGGCCTCGGCATGGCGTGCCGCCCGCTGCTGGGCGCCCTGCTCGGCGACGCCAGCTGGCGCTACCCGTTCTGGTCTGCACCGTCCTGTCCGGCGCCTTCATCGGCGTGAACAACACCGTCTACACCGAGTTGGCCCTCGGGGTGTCGGACGCGCCCCGGCCGGTGGCGAGCGCCGGGTACAACTTCTTCCGCTGGTTCGCGGCGGCGGCCGCCCCGTACTTCGCGCCGAAGATCGAGGAGTGGACCGACGTGCACGTCCCGTTCGTGGTGGCGGCCGTCACCGCGGTCGCGGGCGCGCTCGTGGTCGTCGTACGGCGCAGGGCGCTCACGCACGAGGCCGAGGAGCCGGAGCCCCGGCACGCGACCGGGGACGGGGTCGGCGTCTTCGCCAACTGACGCCCCCGGTGGTGGGTTTGGTGAGGTTGCTCACTCCAGCGGGACGGACTTCCGGGACGGGTCCCGGAGGTCCGTGCCCTGGTTCAGCCACCGCTCCCGCAGCGCCTGCGCGCCGTGCACCCGCTTCCAGGCGGCCTCGTTCGGCGTCATCGGCAGCAGCGGCAGGAACCGCACCGGGTCGAGGGGCTCGTCGAGTTCCAGGTCCTCGACCAGGCCGCCCGGCTCCGCGACCAGGACCGAGGTGAAGGCGGCGCCGGGCCACAGCGGCTCACCGACGTCGAGCGAGGCGCCGGGCGCCACGACCAACCCCTCCACCTGCGGGGACGCCGCGAGCACGGCGAGCGGCCGGAGCACCTTGTCGGTGTCGGCGCGGCCGGCGCGGACCGAGAGGACCAGCTCCGCGCGCGGGCCCTTCACCGGGTCGGCGACCACCGCCGTCGGGTCCGTCATGGGGTGCGCGGACATGCCGAGCGTGGCGTAGCGGACGATGTCGCCCTCCTGGAAGCGGAGCACCTCGATGCGGTCCGTGCCCAGGAAGGTGACGGCCGCCCGCGCGTCCGGCTCGCCCAGCGCCGTACACAACCGGGCCTCGACCAGAGGAAGAACATCTGCCATGCGGCGAGCATAGAACTCGTCAGTAGCGGGCAAACAAGCGCCTTGACACGTTGGGCGGCTGCTACTCTTGCCCGGTGGTTCGGGGCAGCACGCAGAAGCGTCGCGATCAAGCCCCGACGCCGAAGGAACTCCCTTACGAGGGACCGGCCGGAGGAGGTGGGACTGCAATGGATCGAAGTCGACCGTGCAGTAGCACCACGCTCTTCCCGCCGCTGACGTAGCTGTTCTGGCTCTGGCTGGTCGCCACCTCTCGCACTCGCTTCACGCGGAAGAGCGCTTCGTTTCGCTTTTGCCTGATCTGCCTCAGTAGCTGAATCAGTAACGAGACTCGCCACCGCGACGGTGCGGTGCTCCCCGCTTTGTGGACGTGCCAAACATCCTCAGTACCGACGTCCTCATTCCGGGTAGTTCCACCTGTCGGGTCCGGCGCCTTTTCGTTGCCTGTCGCGAAGGAGCCCGCCATGTCGATGATCCGCGACCTGCGCGCCGTCGTCCGTCCGTCCCGCGTGTCGCTGCGCAAGGACGGCGGTCCGTACGACGCCACCCGCAACCCCGCGACGACCTCCGCCGTCGTCGACTGCGCCGTCTACCGCGACGGCCGCCGCATCGAGACCGACGCCCCGCTGAGCCCGCACGAGGCGGTGCGCGTGGCACGCCGCGACGGGGGCTTCGTGTGGATCGGCCTGCACGAGCCGACGGAGGCCGAATTCGCCGGTATCGCCAGCGAGTTCGGGCTGCACCCGCTGGCCGTGGAGGACGCCGTCCAGGCCCACCAGCGGCCCAAGCTGGAGCGCTACGACGACTCGCTCTTCACGGTCTTCAAGACCATCCACTACGTGGAGCACGACCGGCTCGACGCCAACAGCGAGGTCGTCGAGTCCGGCGAGGTCATGTGCTTCACCGGCCGGGACTTCTTCATCACCGTCCGGCACGGCGGCAAGGGCTCGCTGCGGACCCTGCGGCACCGCCTGCAGGACGACCCGGAGCTGCTGGCCAAGGGCCCCTCGGCCGTGCTGCACGCCATCGCCGACCATGTCGTCGACGGCTACATCGCGGTCGCCGACGCGGTGCAGGACGACATCGACGAGGTGGAGACCGACGTCTTCTCCCCCGGCCGCAAGGGCTCGCCGCGCGGTTCGGACGCCGGCCGGATCTACCAACTCAAGCGCGAGGTACTGGAGTTCAAGCGGGCCGTGTCGCCGCTGATGCGGCCCATGCAGCTGCTGAGCGAGCGGCCGATGCGGCTGATCGACCCCGACATCCAGAAGTACTTCCGGGACGTCGCCGACCACCTGGCCCGCGTCCAGGAGCAGGTCCTCGGCTTCGACGAGCTGCTCAACTCCATCCTCCAGGCCAACCTCGCCCAGGCCTCCGTGGCGCAGAACGAGGACATGCGGAAGATCACCTCCTGGGCCGCGATCATCGCCGTGCCGACCATGGTGTGCGGGGTGTACGGCATGAACTTCGACCACATGCCGGAGCTGCACTGGCGGTACGGCTACCCGACGATCATGGGCATCACGGTGGTCATCTGCCTGGGCATCCACCGCACGCTCAAGCGGAACGGCTGGCTGTGAGCGGCGTGGCTAGGCTGGCCCCCATGACAAGCGAGCTGCTCGGCCAGGCCCTCGTCGAGGAGGCCACGAAGAAGTCCGGCCTCATCTGGGTGCAGGGCCCCGACGGCCCGGCGCGCGCGTTGTGGCACGTGTGGCACGAGGGGGCCGCCTGCCTGGTCGGCGACGGGCCCGGCGAGCAGCCGCTGCCGGGTCTCACCGACGGATCCGAGGCCCGGGTGACGGTCCGCAGCAAGGACAAGGGAGGCCGGCTGGTCTCCTGGTCGGCGCGGGTCGTGCAGCTCACGCCGGGTTCCGAGGCCTGGGACGCGGCGGTCGGCGACCTCAAGGGCAAGCGGCTGAACGCGCCCGACGGCGAGGCCATGACCGACCGCTGGGCCCGCGAGTGCCGGGTACTGCGCCTGGAGCCGACCGGGGCGACGGCGCCCCTGCCCGACGGCTCCCTGGCCGAGCCCCCGCTGCCGTCCCCGGCGCTCACCCGCCGCCCGGTCCCGGCGGGCCTGCCCCGCCTGCTGCTGAAGAAGAAGCGCAAACGGGCCTGACCGCCTAGGACGCCGGCAGCTGCTTGCCGTAGTCGACCGTCTCGTTCTTCTCCGGCTGCCGGAGGGCGAAGTCCTCCCCCCAGGCGGAGAAGGTGAGCGTGCCCGCCCCGCCCGCCCGTTCCAGGCGCAGCGGATACGGCTTGCCCTCCAGGGAGACCTCCAGGGTGCCGCCGGAGCCCTTGTCGCCGGTGATGCGGATGGTGCGCACCCCCGCCTGCTCGTCGTGCCCGTCCGTGGCGAGCGTGCCGTGCAGGGTCAGCAGACCGTCGAGGAGGAGAGCCTTGTCCGTGAAACCGCTGAACTTCTTGTACGAGGGGTCGCCCTGCGGCACCTTCACGAACTTGCCGCCGAGCTTGGCGGCCGCCGCGGCGTCCGCCCTGCCCTCGCCCTGGCCACCGCCGTGACTCCAGAAGTCCGCGTCGGCCTTGACGAAGAGCTCCTCGCCGACCCGCAGCAGCTCGAAGGTCGTGCCCTTGGTGGTGACCGAGCCGTCGCCGCCGTCGTCCTTCAGGCGCATGTCGAGCGCGTAGGTCCGTCCGCCGCTGACGACGCTGCCGTGGACCCGGACCGCCCCGGCGTTCTCGGCGGCCGCGCGGGTCTTGCTCTGGATCTTGGCAGCGGGCAGTCTGCCCACCCCGTTGGTGCCCTCGTTCGGATCCTCCGCGCAGCCCGTCAGCACCGTTCCCGTCACGAGCAGTGCGCACGTCGCGGTCGCGAGTGCGGCACCGCGGCTACGGCTCTGGCGAATCGGAGTCACAGGTGGGGCTGCCTCTCTGACGGGAGACCTGAACGGCGTACCGCAGGGTACCGGGGACGTGCGGGCCGGCCGGAGCCAGTCCGCCCGGACCGCCCGCCGACGCGGCCCCGATCGGGACGGGCTAGCCTGAAGCCCATCCGAGCGGGCAATTCGGAAGAGACAGCTACAAAGACAGGCACGACGTCAGGCAGTCCCACAGGCATCAGGAACCACCCCGTACGCAAAGGAGCCGCGGCCATGGCAGCGGGCGCCCCCCGGATCTTCGTCTCGCACCTCTCCGGTGTCGCCGTCTTCGACCCCGCCGGCGATCAGGTGGGCCGGGTCCGCGATCTCGTCGTCATGCTGCGGGTGGGGCAGCGGCCGCCGAGGCTGCTCGGTCTCGTCGTCGAACTCGCCACCCGCCGCCGCATCTTCCTGCCCATGACCCGGGTCACGGCCATCCAGTCCGGCCAGGTCATCACCACCGGAGTCCTCAACGTCCGCCGGTTCGAGCAGCGGCCCACCGAGCGGCTGGTCTTCGGGGAGCTGCTGGACCGGCGGGTGACGCTCACCGAGACCGGCGAGGAGGTCACCGTCCTCGACCTGTCGGTGCATCAGCTGCCGGCCCGGCGGGAGTGGGAGATCGACCGCGTCTTCGTCCGCAAGGGCAGGAAGGGCGGTGCGTTCCGGCGCGCCAAGGGCGAGGCGCTGACCGTGGAGTGGACCGCCGTCAGCGGCTTCTCCCTGGAGGAGCAGGGGCAGGGCGCCGAGAACCTGCTGGCCACGTTCGAGCAGCTGCGCGCGGCCGACCTCGCCAACGTCCTGCACCACCTCTCCCCCAAGCGCCGTGCCGAGGTCGCCGCCGCCCTGGACGACGACCGGCTGGCCGACGTCCTGGAGGAGCTGCCGGAGGACGACCAGATCGAGATCCTCGGCAAGCTGAAGCAGGAGCGCGCCGCCGACGTCCTGGAGGCCATGGACCCGGACGACGCCGCCGACCTGCTGGGCGAGCTGCCCACGGACGAGCAGGAACGGCTGCTGGCCCTGATGCAACCGGGCGACGCGGCCGACATGCGGCGCCTGATGTCGTACGAGGAGCGCACGGCGGGCGGTCTGATGACGACCGAGCCGATCGTGCTGCGCCCGGACGCCACCGTCGCCGACGCCCTCGCCCGCGTCCGCAACCCCGACCTGTCCCCGGCGCTCGCCGCCCAGGTCTACGTGTGCCGGCCGCCCGACGAGACCCCGACCGGCAAGTACCTCGGCACGGTCCACTTCCAGCGCCTGCTGCGCGAGCCACCGCCTGCGCTGGTCAGCTCGATCGTGGACAGCGACCTGCAGCCGCTCGACCCGGAGGCCGATCTGCCGGCCATCGCGGGCTTCTTCGCCACGTACGACATGGTCGCGGCGCCGGTCGTCGACGAGGCCGGGTCGCTGCTGGGCGCGGTGACCGTGGACGACGTCCTCGACCACATGCTCCCGGACGACTGGCGGGAGACGGAGTTCCACCTGGCCGAGGAGGAGGTGGCCACCGATGGTTCCTGAGCGCGAGAGCCCCCGTGAGCGCACGCCCACCGGTGCCACCGCCGCCTCACGGCCGCGCGCCACCCGCCTCGACCAGCCGGGCGTGCCCAGGCGCCGCATCCTGCCCGAGTACGACCCGGACGCCTTCGGGCGGCTGTCGGAACGCATCGCGCGCTTCCTGGGCACCGGACGGTTCCTGGTCTGGATGACGGCCGCCGTCATCCTGTGGGTCGCCTGGAACACCCTCGCCCCGCGCGATCTGCGCTTCGACGAGTACCCGTTCATCTTCCTGACCCTGATGCTGTCGCTCCAGGCCTCCTACGCCGCCCCGCTGATCCTGCTCGCGCAGAACCGGCAGGACGACCGCGACCGGGTCAACCTGGAGCAGGACCGCAAGCAGAACGAGCGGTCGATCGCCGACACCGAGTACCTGACCCGCGAGGTCGCCGCCCTGCGCATCGGCCTGGGCGAGGTCGCCACCCGCGACTGGATCCGCTCCGAGCTCCAGGACATGATCAAGGAGCTGGAGGAACGCCAGAACGGCCACCGCCGGGACACGGTCGTATTCCCGGCGGAACGGTCAGGGGGACGTGACGCAGACGACCGCTGACGGCCTTTCCTACGCCCCGGTACGGCGCCGTACCATCGTCCTTATGGCTACGGAAGACGCGGTGCGCGAAGCACTGGCGACGGTGAACGACCCCGAGATCAACCGGCCCATCACGGAGCTCGGGATGGTCAAGTCGGTGGAGATCGGCGCGGACGGGGCGGTCGCGGTCACCGTGTACCTGACGGTCTCCGGCTGCCCCATGCGCGACACGATCACGCAGCGCGTGACCGACGCCGTCTCGCGGGTCGAGGGCGTCACCCGCGTCGACGTGACGCTCGACGTCATGAGCGACGAGCAGCGCAAGGAGCTGGCGAGCGCGCTGCGCGGCGGCCAGACCGAGCGTGAGGTCCCCTTCGCCAAGCCGGGCAGCCTGACCCGGGTGTACGCGGTGGCCTCCGGCAAGGGCGGCGTGGGCAAGTCCTCGGTGACGGTCAACCTGGCGGCGGCGATGGCGGCCGACGGGCTGAAGGTCGGTGTCGTGGACGCCGACATCTACGGCCACTCCGTGCCGCGCATGCTGGGCGCCGACGGCCGTCCCACCCAGGTCGAGAACATGATCATGCCGCCGTCGGCGCACGGCGTGAAGGTCATCTCCATCGGCATGTTCACGCCGGGCAACGCCCCGGTGGTGTGGCGCGGCCCGATGCTCCACCGCGCCCTGCAGCAGTTCCTGGCGGACGTGTACTGGGGCGACCTGGACGTCCTGCTGCTGGACCTGCCGCCCGGCACCGGCGACATCGCGATCTCCGTCGCCCAGCTCGTGCCGAACGCCGAGATCCTGGTCGTCACGACGCCGCAGCAGGCGGCGGCCGAGGTCGCCGAGCGCGCGGGCTCCATCGCCGTGCAGACCCACCAGAAGATCGTCGGCGTGGTCGAGAACATGTCGGGGCTGCCCTGCCCGCACTGCGGCGAGATGGTCGACGTCTTCGGCACGGGCGGCGGACAGGTCGTCGCCGACGGCCTGACCCGCACGACCGGCGCCAACGTCCCGGTCCTGGGCAACATCCCGATCGACGTCCGTCTGCGCGAGGGCGGCGACGAGGGCAAGCCGGTCGTCCTGACGGACCCGGACTCCCCGGCGGGCTCCGCCCTGCGCGCGATCGCGGGCAAGCTGGGCGGGCGCCAGCGTGGCCTGTCGGGCCTGTCCCTGGGGATCACCCCGCGGAACAAGTTCTAGCTCGAACGCCCTCCGGGGCAGCGCCCGCAGGGGCGCGGGGAACTGCGCGAGCGGCCCATCGCAGCCGCCCGCGAAGCGAAGCTCCGCACGGCGAAGGGGCGCCGAGAACCGGCGCCCCGGAAGCCTCACGCGTACGAGGCGATGTCCTTCACCACGGCGAAGCCGAGCCCGTACGCACTCATGCCCCTGCCGTACGCCCCGACATGAACGCCGGCCGCCGTGGACCCGGCGAGCACCCAGCCGAACTCCGACTCCCGGTAGTGGAACGCCGTCGGCACCCCGTCCACGGGAAGCGACAGCGTCGACCAGTCGGGCCCGTCGAGGTCGTCGGCCAGGACCCACGCCGTCTCGGTCTGCTGCTCCAGCCAGTCGTCCCGCAGCGAGTGGTCCATCTGCCCGGGCCAGGTGAAGGACAGCAGCCCCACACCGGCGAGCCATGCCGCCGACGACACCGACGTGGCCTCCAGCAGCCCCGTGCCGTCGGCGCTGCGCCGTGAGGGGTTCGCCGCCACGGTCACCACGACCGCGAACTTCTCCTTGGAATCCTGGTCGCCCCCGGCGGCATACTCGTTGCGCACCGTGGGCTCGTCGCCGTGCCCGATCGACCCGTGCTCGACGGTCCCGTCGGCCGTCGTGCCGACCTGCATCAGCCAGCGCGGCCCCGTGAAGGCCTCGTCGAGGCCGTACCACGGGAAGGGCGCGCGCAGGTAGCCGTCGACCGTACGCCGGGCGGAGGGGACCTGCTGTCCGTCCTCCGCGGCCGGCGCCTGCGCGACTGCCCCACTCGTCGTCTCCATGTGCCCGAGCCCTCCTCGCTCTAGTCGGACCGGCCGGCCCGCCCCCCTTCGGGCGTACTCGACCGGTCCGCACAACAACTCGGCAGCATAGCCACACCGCCGCGAGCAGCAGGGAAACCGCCCGGCGCATGGGCCGCACGGGCGCCTCGTTCAGGCCGTACGCAGCCCGACCGGAGTATGAAACGCGTCACGCGCGCAGGGGCGCAGCGCCCCGGCGCGGTCGCTCAGGTGGCGTCCGCGTCGAAGGGCGGACGGTCGTCCCGGTCGGGCGTCTCGGGCTTCTTCGTCATGTCGATACGGCCACCGGACGAACCGGCGCCGGAGGACGACGAGGACGACGAGTCGGCGTCACGGCTGTGGACGGCGTCGGTGACCTCGGCCATCTCCTTCTTCAGGTCGAAGCCGTTGCGGATCTCCTTGAGCCCCAGGTCCTCGTTGTCCAGCTGCTTGCGGATGAACGTCTTGGGGTTCAGATCCTCGAACTCGAAGTCCTTGAACTCGGGGCCCAGTTCCTCGCGGATGTCGTTCTTCGCGCTCTCCGAGAACTCACGGATCTTCCGGATCGTGCGGGTCACGTCCTGGATGACCTTGGGGAGCTTGTCCGGACCGAAGACGAGCACGGCAAGCACGATGAGCGTCACCAGCTCGAGCGGTCCTATGTCATTGAACACCTGAAGCTCCTTGCGATGTCCTCGGTCCTCGGCCCTCGGTGGTCGGTGCGGGTCTTGCCGTGGTCCGGGCCGGCTCCACGGTACCCGGCGATCCTGTCCGACCGGTACTGTCCCGAGACCTCTGAGTACGGGGAGTGGGAGCGCTTTCCCCATTGTTCGCCTGATGGGTCCCGGGTAGGGCTTGATGGGACGTCCTCGTACGTGCCGGACCTCATGTGCCTCAGCCGCCGGAGGATCCGAGGACGAGCGAGACGGTCCGCTCCCTGCCGCCGCGCTCCACGGTCAGCTCCAGCCGGTCGCCGGGGCGGTGCGCCCGGGTCTTGACGATGAGCTCCTCGCCCGAGTGGATCCGCCGCCCGTCGACCTCCGTGATGACGTCGCCCGCCTTGATGCCGGCCCGGGCTCCCGGGCCGCCCGCGGTGACCGGCGGTCCGCCCTCGCTGCCCTCCGTGCCGACGCGGGCGCCGTCGCCGGTGTAGTCCATGTCGAGCGTGATGCCGATGACCGGGTGGGTCGCCTTCCCGGTGTTGATCAGCTCCTCGGCGACGCGCTTGCCCTGGTTGATGGGTATGGCGAACCCGAGGCCTATCGACCCCGACTGGCCGCTGTCCAGGTCGGAGCCGCTGTCCGCCGACCGGATGGCCGAGTTGATGCCGATGACCCGGGCCTTGGAGTCGAGCAGGGGGCCGCCGGAGTTGCCGGGGTTGATGGGCGCGTCGGTCTGCAGCGCGTCGACGTACGACACGTCGCTGCCGTCGCCCTTCTCGCCACCGGCCGTGATGGGCCGCTGCTTGGCGCTGATGATGCCGGAGGTGACCGTGCCGGCCAGGTCGAACGGCGCGCCGATGGCCACGACCGGGTCACCGACCTGCACGTTGTCCGAGTTGCCGAGGGGCAGCGGGGTGAGGCCGCTGACGCCCTTCACCTTCACGACGGCCAGGTCGTAGCCGCTGTCCCGGCCGACGAGCTCGGCCTTGGCGGTCTCCCCGCCGTTGAAGGTGACGGTGATCTCGCCGGAGGTTCCGGCCGGCCTCACGACGTGGTTGTTGGTGAGGATGTGGCCGCGGGTGTCGAGCACGAAGCCGGTGCCGGTGCCCTGCTCGCCGGAGCCGCTGACATGCAGCGTGACCACGCTGGGCAGGGCTCGTCCGGCGATCCCGGCGACACTGTCCGCGTCCCGCCCGGCGGCCTCCTTCCCGGCCTGCGGCAACTCGACGGTCCCGACGCCGCCGTTGCGCTCCAGATACGTCCCCACGAGTCCGCCGATGCCGCCGGACACGAGCGCGAGCACGACGGCGCCGAGCACCAGCGTCTTCCTGCCCCGCCTGCGCCGCTGCTCGGTACCCGGGATCGGCGCCCTGGTCTGCTGCAGGGGCCCGGGGGCGGCCCAGGGGTCGTAGCGCCGCCAGGGGTCGGGCCCGGGGGCCGGGGCGGGCTCGGGGATGCCCCGAGGTTGCGACGCCTGCGCCGGAATCGGCGCCGGGCCGCTGGGGGACGGCACGTACGGGACGGACGACGGGACGGCCGACGCGGGGGCGTCCGCTGCCGGGACGTCTGCTGCCCGAAGGGCGGACCCAGGAGTTCCCGGCGCCGCAACGGCCGACGCCGGGACCTCTGGCGCCGGAACGGCTGACGCGGGAACGGCCGGTGCCGGAACGCCTGGCCCGGGGAGGGCCCCTGGTGCCGGAACGCCCGACGGCGGCGTCATCGACGTGCCGTGCGCTGCCGGAGCCCCCGGCGTGCCCGGCATGGCCGGAGACGGTGTCGCCACGCCGTGAGCCGGTGTCGCCGCCGGATGCTGGACGGGCGGCGCGGGCGCCCAGGGGCCCGGTTCGCCATAGGGCGGGGTGCTGTAGGGGTCGGGGTCGTGCAGGGGCTTCGGAGCGTCCTGGGCGGGCACGGCAGGCACAGCCGGGGGGACGGTCGGCACGGCCGGGGGGACGGTCGGCACGGCAGGGGCGCCGCCCCCGGTCTCCGCACCGGTGGAGGCCGCCTCGGGAGACTCCACCGCACTCGCGGCGGACACCGCACTACCGGCGGACACCACACTCCCGGCGGACGCTGCACCGGGCCCGTCCTGCGCCGGGGCGTCCGGGCGCCGCAGCTCGTAGTCGCCCGCGTGCTCGTCCCGCCGGGCCTCGGGCCGCGCCAGCTCGAAGTCTCCCTCGGTGTCCGCGGAACCGGCCGGGGCCGTGACCGGGCCCTGCGCCTCATCCGCCGCCGCGGGGTCCTGCGGCCGTGGACGACCCCACCACTTCGCCTTCGTGGGCTTCCCCTCGTTCATGCTCTCCCCACAGCACAGCCGCGGCACGGCTCGTCAGCGGTGGCCGCAGTTCGTCGAATCGGCGCCCCGGCCCACCTCGGCCGCGGACACCACCCCCGGATTCAATCAGGTTCGCCGGGCCGGTGCGCAGAGGCCGGTCAGCGGGCCGTGCCCGAGGAAGCGGTGGGCGAAGGGGACGAGGAGATCTCCGGCAACGGCACGGCGAGCAGGGGCGCCGTGAGCCCGGGGAGCGCCGACCAGGACGTCAGAGCGGCCGGCGGGGCCGCCTGGAGCGGGCGTATCAGGGGGGACATGGCGGCGGCACCGGCCACCACCGGCGCGGTCAGCGCGTGCACGGCGCCGTGCCGGGCGGAGGAGGGCGGCGGTACACCTGGCAGCAGCGGCGCGGACACCTCGGTCGGGGCGACCGGGGTGTGACCGATCAGGTTCTGCCCGTGCACCTGCCCGAGCAGCGGTCCTGCTCCGCGGCGGCGCTGGGACTCGGGAGCGGTCGCGGCGCCCGTGCCCTGGGTGCGCATCGGAGTGACGTTGCTTCCCGTGCCCGGGCCGCCGCGGGCCTCCGTGTCGGTCGGGGTGCCCGCGGTGACACCGCCCAGCGCGATCGCGGCCAGGGACACCGCTCCGGCCGCCACGAAGGCGAACCGCAGCCGCGAGGAGGAACGGTCCGGGTCGTGCCGGCCGACGTCGTGGATGCGGAAGCCGCGGCTGCCCGAGGGAAGACCGCTCCGGCCGGAGGGAACGCCGCGCTCACCCGCGGCGAGCCCGCGCCCCGCGGAGGGCGGCGGGGCCGGCGGGAGGTGCGGGCGGGAGGGGGCGTAATCGAACTCGAACCGCTCGCCGCGCTTCGTCGTGAACGCCCCGGACGAGCCGGACCGCCCGGACAGCCCGCCGGGCAGCCCCGGCCCGTCCGGCAGCAGGTCACCGTCCGGGCCGCCGCCCGCGGGTAGTCCCTGCAGGCGGGCCAGGAAGCTCTCGGAGGGAGGCGGCGGGGCCGCCTCCGCGAAGACGTTCTTCAGCCGGCGCTGGGCGTCCACCTCCGCCTTGCACTTCGGGCAGGTGGCCACGTGCGCCAGTACGCGCTCACGCGCGTCATGACCGAGCTCGCCGTCCACCAGGGCGGAGAGCCGGTCTCCCAGATGCTGCTCTGCGAGGTGTCCCTCGGAAGGCCGTGATCCGCTCACGCGCTCGCGCCCCCTCCTCCCAGGGCGGGAACGCGGGGCACGAAGGAGCGGCGCTCGGCGCGCGCCTCCGGGGAGCGGTGCGCGAGGGCCTTGCGCAGCTGGGAACGGCCGCGGTGGATCCGCGAGCGGACCGTGCCGAGCTTGACTCCGAGGGTCGCGGCGATCTCCTCGTACGACAGTCCTTCGATGTCGCACAGGACGACCGCGGCGCGGAACTCGGGGGCGAGGGTGTCGAGGGCCTGCTGGACGTCCGCGTCGAAGTGCGCGTCGTTGAAGACCTGCTGGGGGCTCGGCTCCTTGCTGGGCAGCCGCTCGGCCGCGTCCTCGCCGAGCGCGTCGAAGCGGATGCGCTGCTTGCGGCGGACCATGTCCAGGAACAGGTTCGTGGTGATGCGGTGCAGCCAGCCCTCGAAGGTGCCCGGCGTGTACGTCGACAGGGAACGGAAGACCCGGACGAAGACCTCCTGCGTGAGGTCCTCCGCGTCGTGCTGGTTTCCGGTGAGGCGGTAGGCGAGCCGGTAGACCCGGCCGCTGTGCGTGCTGACGATCTCCTCCCACGTGGGCGGAGTCCACGCCTGCCCGTCCGCGTCGGTGGTGAAGGTCGCGGTCTGGGCGGATCCAGCGGCGTGGCTGTGGTCAGCGTTGTCGTTCACAGATGTCGGCCTGCCCGTCGATCCGAGGAAGCGCCGGAACACTCCCCCGCGATCCACAGGTGCAGCCGCACCTCCCCTGTCAGCTCTGGTGGTGTCCAGTGGAGCCCCTACCATAGCCACCTCGCCCGTTAGGACCGGATAAGCGGTTTTACGAGAATTTGATCTGGGCTGATACGCCTCGTACTGCTGCGTCGGCACTTGCTCGGCGCCCTGTTCCACTGCCTGCCCCCCGTCCCGGCCCCCGCCGCTCGCTCGTCCCTTTAAACGACCGGTCCCATCTGCGGGTTCCCGAGCCCAACGGATACAGTCACGCCCAGGCATTCACGGGACAGGAGAGGGTCATTACCGGCAACCGGCAGACGAGCTGGGCGTTCGCCGACGCCTATGTCGCCGAGGACGAAGCGCTGCGCTGGGCCCGTGACCGGGCCCGCGAGGCAGGGCTGCGCTCGGTGTCGCCCGGCACGGGCGCCGCGCTGCGGCTGCTGGCCGCCTCCGTCGACGCGAAGGCCGTCGCCGAGATCGGCACCGGCTGCGGTGTCTCCGGGATCCACCTGCTGCACGGCATGCGGCCCGACGGTGTCCTGACGACCGTGGACCCCGAGCCGGAGCACCAGCAGTTCGCCCGCCAGGCCTTCCGCGCCTCCGGCTTCGCCAGCAACCGGGCGCGCTTCATCCCGGGCCGCGCCCTGGACGTGCTGCCCCGCCTCGCGGACGCCGGCTACGACCTGGTGTTCTGCGACGGCGACCGGCTGGAGGTCATGGACTACCTCGCTGAATCGTTGCGTCTGCTGCGGCCCGGCGGGCTCGTCGTCTTCGAGGGCGCCTTCGCCAACGGCCGCACGGTGGATTCCGGTCCGCAGCCCACCGAGGTGCTGCGACTGCGGGAGCTGCTGCGCGCGGTGCGCGAGAGCCAGGAGCTGGTGACGTCCCTGCTGCCGGTGGGCGACGGTCTGCTGTGCGCGGTGAAACGCTAGGGCCTGTCGGCACGTTAGCCGGGCGCGAGCCGGGGCAGGCGAGGGTCATCGGTGAGAAAACAACCGCCCCGGCACCTCATGTGATGCCGGGGCAGCTGAAAGGGTATGGTCGCTTGCGCGTCAGCCGACGACCTTCTTGAGGGCGTCGCCCAGGGCGTCGGCCTCGTCCGGGGTCAGCTCGACGACGAGCCGACCGCCGCCTTCGAGCGGAACGCGCATGACGATGCCCCGCCCCTCCTTGGTCACCTCGAGCGGGCCATCACCCGTCCGCGGCTTCATGGCCGCCATGCTCGTACCCCTTCCTGAAACCCAGCTCAGTCAAAGCCGACGGCCCTAGAAGGGCACACGTGCGGTTCCTTTTGGCAGGACACGCGACACCGGCATCGAACACATTGCTTCCCAGCCATTATCCCGCATCTCAGGACCCGATGACCAACATCGGTCGGCATCGCTTGGGCAACGCACGCGAGCAAAACCACTCAATTCGGCGATGAGACTGCGATACTCCGCCCCCGCACACACGTCCGGCGAACGGATCCGGGTGAGAATTCTTTGACGCAGGTCACACGTCCGCTCCGGTCGGCCGTCGGCGATCTCCGTCATGCTGTCCTGCAGACGGGGCGTACCGGCCGGTACGCCCCGGGCGGCGACACGGAGGGGATACGCCATGGCCGACACCGTGCTCTACGAGGTGAGCGACGGACTCGCGACGATCACGCTGAACCGCCCGGAGGCGATGAACGCGCTGAACGTGGCGACCAAGGTCGCCCTGCGGGAGGCGGTCGAGTCCGCGGCGGGCGACGCCGCGGTGCGGGCGGTGCTGCTGACCGCCGCCGGTGACCGGGCGTTCTGCGTCGGGCAGGACCTCAAGGAGCACATCGGGCTGCTGGTGCGGGACCGTGAGTCCGGCTCGGGCCAGACGATGAGCACGGTGCGGGAGCACTACAACCCGATCGTGCGGGCGCTGGCCGGCGCGGCGAAGCCGGTGGTCGCCGCGGTGAACGGGGTGGCGGCGGGGGCGGGCTTCGGGTTCGCGCTCGCGGCGGACTACCGGATCGTGGCGGACACGGCGGCCTTCAACACGTCGTTCGCGGGGGTCGCCCTGACCGCGGACTCGGGGATCTCCTGGACGCTGCCGCGGGTCGTCGGACCGGGGCGCGCCGCCGACCTGCTGCTCTTCCCGCGCAACATCAGCGCGCAGGAGGCGTACGAGCTCGGTGTCGCGAACCGGCTGGTGCCGGCCGGGGAGCTGCGCGCGGAGGCCGAGAAGGTGGCGCGGGCGCTGGCCGAGGGGCCGACGGTGGCCTACGCGGCGCTGAAGGAGTCGGTGGCCTTCGCGCTGACGCACTCGCTGGAGGAGACGCTGGAGAAGGAGGACGAGCTGCAGACGCGGGCCGGGTCCTCCGAGGACCACGCGATCGCGGTGCAGGCCTTCGTCAACAAGGAGAAGCCGAAGTACCTGGGCCGGTGAGCTCGGGAGCGGTGGCGCCGCCGGGGGCTGCGGGTGCTACGTGGTCGCTCGCGCGGTCCCCGCGCCCCTCACCGGGCGTTCCTCGCCAGGCACTCCTCCAGGTGGTCATCGACCAGGCCGCAGGCCTGCATCAGCGCGTACGCCGTCGTCGGGCCGACGAAGCGGAGGCCGCGCCTCTTGAGGGCCTTGGACAGGGCGGTGGACTCCGGGGTGACCGGCGGGACGTCCGAGAGGGTCTTCGGGGCCGGGCGGCCGGCCGGGTCCGGGGCGTGGGACCAGATCAGGGCGTCCAGGTCGCCCGGGGACCAGTCGGCGAGCACGCGCGCGTTGGCGAGGGTCGCGTCGATCTTGGCGCGGTTGCGGATGATGCCGGTGTCGGCCAGGAGCCGCTCGCGGTCCTCGTCGGTGAAGGCGGCCACCGCCGCGATCTTGAAGTCGGCGAAGGCGGCACGGAAGCCCGGGCGGCGGCGCAGGATCGTGATCCAGGACAGGCCGGACTGGAAGGCCTCCAGGCTGAGCCGCTCGAACAGCGCGTCGTCGCCGTGGACCACGCGGCCCCACTCCTCGTCGTGGTACGCCACGTACTCCGGGGCGGACAGGGCCCAGGGGCAGCGCAGCCGGCCGTCCGGGCCCGCGAGGGCGGCGCTGTCGCTCACGGCCGGTCCTCCTGCCGCGGGGCGGGCTTGTCGGTGGACACCCGGTGCCCGCCCGACGGGTGCAGCGGGCCGTGGGACGACGCCGCGCGGGCGCCCGCCAGGGCCGACTCCAGGTCGGCGATCCGGGCGTCGCGTTCGGCGAGCTCGGCGCCCAGGCGGCTGAGGGCGTCGTCGACGTCGGCCATGCGGTAGCCGCGGGCGGCGAGCGGGAAGCGGAGGTCCTCCACGTCGGCGCGGCTGACCGGGCGGTCCGGGGGCAGCGGGTCCCGCAGCCGCTCGGGGGCGGCCTCGGGCAGCGGGCCGTTCTCACCGCCGCCCACCACCGCGAGGGTCACCGCGCCGACCACGACGGCGAGCGCGACGACCAGGAACAGGAACATAACCATCGCGGGGCCCCCACGGTCGGACGGATCGGAGTCGCGTAGTGCTCCGAGTCGGATGTTGTCAGGCTCCGATCGTGCCATGCGCCTACGACAGTTAGGGTCGCAGGCGGCGGAAGACGGACGTACCAGGAAAGGTCACAGCGGATGCTCAGGCTGGGCAAGCGGGAATTCGGGCCGCACGAGCCGGTGATCATGGCGATCGTGAACCGGACCCCGGACTCCTTCTACGACCAGGGCGCCACCTTCCGCGACGAGCCGGCCCTCGAACGCGTGGAGCGGGCGGTGGCCGAAGGGGCCGCGATCATCGACATCGGCGGGGTCAAGGCCGGGCCGGGCGAGGAGGTCACGGCCGAGGAGGAGGCCCGGCGCACGGTCGGGTTCGTGGCGGAGGTGCGGCGCCGCTTCCCGGACGTGGTCATCAGCGTGGACACCTGGCGGGCCGAGGTCGGCGAGGCGGTGTGCGAGGCCGGGGCGGACCTGCTGAACGACGCGTGGGGCGGGGTCGACCCGGGGCTCGCGGAGGTCGCCGCGCGCTACGGGGCCGGGCTCGTGTGCACCCACGCCGGGGGCGCACAGCCGCGGACCCGCCCGCACCGGGTCGAGTACGACGACGTCATGGCCGACATCCTGGACGTGACGGTCGGGCTGGCCGAGCGGGCGCTTGCCCTGGGCGTGCCGCGCGAGTCGATCATGATCGACCCCGGGCACGACTTCGGGAAGAACACCCGGCACAGTCTGGAGGCGACGCGGCGGCTGGACGAGATGGTCGCCACGGGGTGGCCGGTGCTGGTGTCGCTGTCCAACAAGGACTTCGTCGGGGAGACGCTGGACCGGCCGGTGAAGGAGCGGCTGGTCGGGACGCTGGCGACGACGGCCGTGTCCGCGTGGCTCGGCGCGCAGGTGTACCGGGTGCACGAGGTCGCCGAGACACGGCAGGTGCTGGACATGGTCGCGGCGATCGCGGGGCACCGGCGTCCTGCCGTTGCGCGGCGCGGGCTGGCCTAGCCGGAGCACCGGGGGCCGGCGCCCCCCCCCATCGTCCCCGGCCCGCCGCCGCTACCGGCCCGCCTCCTTCGACACCAGCGCCACCGCCTCCTCCACGTCGTCCGTCACGTGGAACAGCAGCAGGTCCTTCTCCGCCGCCTTCCCCTGCGCGATCACCGTGTCCCGCAGCCAGTTCACCAGGCCGCCCCAGTACTCGGTGCCGAAGAGCACGATCGGGAAGCGGGTGACCTTCTGGGTCTGGACGAGGGTGAGGGCCTCGAAGAGCTCGTCGAGGGTGCCCAGGCCGCCGGGCAGGACGACGAAGCCCTGCGCGTACTTGACGAACATCATCTTCCGCACGAAGAAGTAGCGGAAGTTCAGGCCGATGTCGACGTACGGGTTCAGGCCCTGTTCGAACGGCAGCTCGATGCCGAGGCCGACCGAGATGCCCTTGGCCTCCAGGGCGCCCTTGTTGGCCGCCTCCATCGCGCCCGGGCCGCCGCCCGTGATGACCGCGAAGCCGGCCTCCACCAGGCCCCGGCCGAGCCGGACGCCCGCCTCGTACTCGGGCGAGTCCGCCGGCGTCCGGGCCGAGCCGAACACACTGATCGCGGGCGGGAGTTCGGCGAGCGTGCCGAAGCCCTCGATGAACTCCGACTGGATGCGCAGCACGCGCCAGGGATCGGTGTGCACCCAGTCGGAGGGGGCCCGCTCGTCCAGCAGCCGCTGGTCGGTCGTGCTGGCCTGCACCTGGTCCCGCCGCTGGAGGACCGGGCCCAGGCGCTTCTCCTCCGGCGGCTGCTTCTTCCCCTCGGGGTTGCCGGTCGCCATGTGCGCTCCCTCCGTCGTGCCTGTCTTTCCACCTCAGCGTAGATCTACGCGGGTTACGAACGAGGGACGTGAGCATGTCCGCGATGGAGCGCCGTAAACACGGGAAGCTTCCGGTGGGGTCAGGCGGTCAGCCAGTTCCGCAGGCGCTCCTCGCCCGCGAGGATCTTCGCGACCTCCACGCGCTCGTCCCGCTTGTGCGCCAAGTGGGGGTTGCCGGGGCCGTAGTTCACCGCCGGGACACCCAGGGCCGAGAAACGGGAGACGTCGGTCCAGCCGTACTTCGGCATCGGGGTGCCGCCGACCGCCTCGATGAACGCCTTCGCCGCCGGGTGGGACAGTCCGGGCATCGCGGCCGGGCTGTGGTCGACGACCTCGAACCCGCTGAGCGCGCAGTCCGCGAAGACCTCCCGGACGTGCGCGACGGCCTCCTCGGGCGTGCGGTCGGGGGCGTAGCGGAAGTTGACGGTGACGACGCACTCGTCGGGGATGACGTTGCCGGCCACTCCCCCGCCGATGCCGACCGCGTTCAGCCCCTCGCGGTACTCCAGACCGTCGATGACGGGCCACCGGGGCTCGTAGGAGGCGAGGCGGGCGAGGATCGGGGCGGCGGCGTGGATGGCGTTGGAGCCCATCCAGCCGCGCGCCGAGTGGGCCCGCTCACCCGTGGTCCTCAGCAGCACCCGCAGCGTGCCCTGGCAGCCGCCCTCGACCTGGCCGTCGGACGGCTCCAGCAGGACCGCGAAGTCGCCCGCCAGCCACTCGGGGTGCGCCTCGGCGACGTGCTTGAGGCCGTTGAGCTCCGCGGCGACCTCCTCGTTGTCGTAGAAGACGAAGGTCAGGTCGCGGTTGGGCGCCGGGACCGTGGCCGCGATGCGCAGCTGCACCGCGACGCCCGACTTCATGTCGCAGGTGCCGCAGCCCCACAGGACGCCGTCCTCGTCGAGCCGGGAGGGGACGTTGTCCGCGATCGGGACCGTGTCGATGTGGCCGGCCAGGACGACCCGCTCGGCGCGGCCCAGGTTCGTGCGGGCGACGACGTTGTTGCCGTACCGGTCGACCGTCAGGTGGGGCAGCGCGCGCAGCGCGGTCTCGATCGCGTCCGCCAGCGGCTTCTCGGTGCCGCTCTCGGAGCGGAAGTCGACGAGCCGGGCGGTGAGCTCCGCGGCGTCCAGCGTGAGGTCAAGCGAGGTGTCGGCCATGCCGTCGACCCTAACGCGCCAGGCCGCCGCCTCACTGTCCACACCCGGCTCATGCCACTCCGTACTCTCCAGTACCTTGTACGGCGTGCCAGAGCCGTCTCCTCCCAAGCGTCGTGGCCGCCTCTTCCGATGCGGTGCCGCCTTCGTGGCCCTGCTCGCGGTCGCCGGTTACCTCGTCGTGCAGTACGTCACCGGGGGTACCGGCGGGCCGGGCTGCAAGGTCGTCTCCGGCAAGGGCGACGGGGCGTCGTACGAGTTCACGCCCGAGCAGGCCGTCAACGCGGCGACGATCACCGCCGTGGGGACCGCGCGCGGCCTGCCCGAGCGGGCCGTGACCATCGCCCTGGCGACCGCGCTGCAGGAGTCCGCCCTGCGCAACATCAGTTACGGCGACCGGGACTCGCTCGGCCTGTTCCAGCAGCGGCCCTCGCAGGGCTGGGGCACGCCGAAGGAGATCATGGACCCGACGTACTCGGCCGGCGAGTTCTACGACCACTTGGTCAAGGTGCCCGGGTACACGCGGCTGCCGCTCACCGTCGCCGCGCAGCGCGTGCAGCGCAGCGGCTTCCCGCAGGCGTACGCCAAGCACGAGCCGGACGCCGCGCTGCTGGCCGCGGCCCTGACCGGGCAGTCGGCGGCCACGCTGACCTGCGAGGGCCGGCCGGCCGCGACCCGGGCGTCGGGCCCGGGCGGGGTGCGTGCCGCGCTGGTGCGCGACTTCGGGCGTGATGTGCTGGAGCCGGCCGGCGCGCAGGTGGACGGCTCCTCGGCGGCCTCGCCCACGCCCTCCCCGAGCGCCCCGGGCGGGTCCGGCGGGCGGACGGTGACATTGCCGGTGGCGGCCGACACGAGCGCCGCGGGCGGGCGGAACCTGCGGCAGCGCGGCTGGCAGCTGGCGCACTGGGCCGTGGCCAACGCCTCCGAGCTGCACATCGCGCGCGTGACGTACGCGGGCCGGGAGTGGGTCGCCGGGAACACCGCCAGCCAGTGGCGGCCGGCCGCGCCGAAGGGCACGGCGGGGGCGGAGCGGACCGCGGACGCGGTCCGGATCGTCACGATGCGTTAGATCGCGCAGGGGTACGGGACCTCACCCCGACGGGTTGGCCGCGCGCCGCGCGGCGACGGTGTGCGCAGGCTTTCGCACCCTCACCCCCGCACCCGGCAAATCCCTTGGGAACAAAGGGCGGGAAGGATTCCGCAGGCTTTCCCGCGGAAGACCCTTTGCCCGTCTTTATCCGCAGCCGATAATGCGACACATTGCCAACTCTTTACGCTGCGGTGCCGCAACCTTCGCGGGCCTCGAGCGGTAGTCACTGCGTCCGAGCCGGGGCGATCAACAGCCAGTCGATCAACTCCCGGACCCGGTCGGACGCTCACGAACCTCACTGTTCTCTCCGTCGAAGGAGCACCATGTCCCTCCCCCTGACCCGCCGGATCGCCCGTGCCGCGCTGATCGTCGCTGCGGGAGCGGCTGCCGGGGTCGGTGCGGCCGGCTCCGCCAGCGCGGCGCCCGAGCTGCCGGCCACCCCGAACCTCGGTGGGCTGACCGCCCTGGACGGGGCGAACGTCGGCGACACCGTCGACGGCGCGGCGCAGAACCTCACCGAGACCGCGGGTGAGACCGGCGGCAAGACCGTGAAGAAGGCGGTGCCGGCCGCGGGCAGGACCGGCGGCAAGGCGGTCAAGAAGGCCACGCCGGTGGCGCAGAAGGCGGCCGGTGACGCGGCGGGCTCCGCCGGCGAGCTGGTCGGTGACGCCGCCGGTTCGGCCAAGGGCGGTCTGCCGACGGACTCCCTCACCAAGGGCGGCGTGCCGTCCGCGGACTCGCTGCCGGTGAAGGGCCTGCCGGTCGGCTGACGCCGCGCGCCGCGAACGCCGAAGGGGTCCAGGGAGCTTCCCTGGACCCCTTCGGCGCGCGCCGGGGCGGTCACAGGCGCCGTACGGCCGCCGCCACCCGCTCGTCCGTCGCCGTCAGGGCCACGCGGACGAACCGCGCGCCCGCCGGGCCGTAGAAGTCGCCCGGAGCGACGAGGATGCCCCGCTCGGCGAGGTGGGCCACCGTGTCCCAGCAGGACTCGCCGCGCGTCGCCCACAGGTACAGGCTCGCCTCGCTGTGCTCGATGCGCAGGCCGTGGGCCAGCAGGGCCTCGCGCAGCAGGGTGCGGCGGGCGGCGTAGCGCTCGCGCTGGACGCGGACGTGCTCGTCGTCGCCGAGGGCCGCCACGACCGCGGCCTGGGTCGGCGCGGACGTCATCATGCCGCCGTGCTTGCGGATCTCCAGCAGCGGGCCGAGCACCGCCGGGTCACCGGCCAGGAAGGCGGCGCGGTAGCCGGCGAGGTTCGAACGCTTGGACAGGCTGTGGACGGAGACGATGCCGTCGTAGGAGCCGCCGTTGACGTCCGGGTGCAGCACGGAGACCGGGTCGGCCTCCCAGCCCAGCTCCAGGTAGCACTCGTCGGAGAAGACCAGGACGCCGTGCGCACGGGCCCAGGCGACGATCCGGGTCAGCTCCTCCTTGGACAGGACCTTGCCCGTGGGGTTCGACGGCGAGTTGAGCCAGAGGAGCTTCAGTCCCTCGGGGTCGAGCTCGGTCGGGTCGTCGTAGGCCTCGTACGCGGCGCGGGCCAGCCGGGCGCCGACCTCGTACGTCGGGTAGGCCAGGCGCGGGAAGGCCACCCGGTCGCCGGGGCCGAGGCCCAGCTGGGTCGGGAGCCAGGCGACGAGTTCCTTGGAGCCGACGATCGGCAGGACGTGGTGATGGGTGACGTCCCGGGCGCCGAGGCGCCGCTCGACCCAGCCGGTGATCGCGTCGCGCAGCTCGGCCGTGCCCCAGACGGTCGGATAGCCCGGCGAGTCCGCCGCCGCGACCAGCGCTTTTTGGATCAGCTCGGGGACCGGGTCGACCGGGGTGCCGACGGACAGGTCCACGATGCCGTCCGGGTGGGCGGCGGCCGTGGCCTTGTACGGCGTCAGCTTGTCCCAGGGGAAGGTGGGGAGGCGGTCGGAGACTGCGGACACGGGTGCTGGCTCACTTTCTGGCCGGTACGAGCCGGGCTACGGCAAACGCCTCGGCCCCCTACGGCGATCAGCGGGCTGATCGGGCCGTACGGGACCGAGGCGGCGCTGGTGCGGGCCGCTCTTACTGGTTCTGCGGCGGCAGCGCGGCGACGAAGGGGTGGTCGCGCTCGATCAGCCCCAGCTTGCTGGCGCCGCCGGGCGAACCGAGCTCGTCGAAGAACTCGACGTTCGCCTTGTAGTAGTCCTTCCACTCCTCGGGAGTGTCGTCCTCGTAGAAGATGGCCTCCACCGGGCAGACCGGCTCACAGGCCCCGCAGTCGACGCATTCGTCCGGGTGGATGTACAAGGACCGCTGGCCCTCGTAGATGCAGTCGACCGGGCACTCCTCGATGCACGCCTTGTCCTTGACGTCGACACAAGGCTGCGCGATGACGTAGGTCACGCTGTCGTTCCTCCTCGATAGGGCGCTGGCGGGCCTCCTCAGGCTCCGCCGCCTGGCGCGCGGGAGCGCGGCGTCGTCGATGCCCGCCCCTAGTATCTCCGTTCCTGGGCATGATCCGAACAGGAGGGGTGAACTGACCTGTGGAAATCTCTGCCGCCGGGCGACTCGAGGTCCGTGTCACCGCTGCTGACGTGGGCAAACGGGTCTCCGTCCGGAGCCTGACCGAACATGACACTCCGGGTGAGAGGTTCACCGATACGGTCGGTGTTCTCACATCATGGGACAACGGTGTGCTGCTGATCACACGGAAGAGCGGCGAGGGTGTCCGTATCGCGGAATCCGCCCTGGTCGCGGGCAAGGTCGTGCCCGCCGCCCCGGCGCGTCGCCGCGGTCCGGCCGCCTCCTACGAGGAGCTGGCCCGGGTCGCCGCGCGGGCCTGGCGGCCCGTGGAGAGCGAGCGGCTCGGGGACTGGGAGCTGCGGGCCGCCTCCGGGTTCACGCGGCGGGCCAACTCGGTGCTGCCGCTGGGCCGGCCGGGCCTGCCGCTCGACGAGGCGCTCGACGCCGTACGGCGCTGGTACGGCGAGCGCGGGCTGCCCGCCTACGTCCAGACCGCGACCGGCGCCGAGGGCACCCAGGAGCTGCTCTGCGCCGAGCTGGAGGAGCGGGGCTGGGTGCGGGAGGTGACCGCCGAGCTGTGGGTGGGGCCGCTGGCGCCGGTCGCCGACCTGGGCGACCCGGCGGGCGTGGCGCTGTCCCGGGAGGCCGACGAGGCGTGGCTGGCCCGGTACCGACGCAAGGGGGTGAGC
This sequence comes from Streptomyces sp. NPDC094143, assembly GCF_040303825.1. Classification (NCBI taxonomy): domain Bacteria; kingdom Bacillati; phylum Actinomycetota; class Actinomycetes; order Kitasatosporales; family Streptomycetaceae; genus Streptomyces; species Streptomyces sp. NPDC094143. Next base: position 74,806 of record NZ_JBEOTZ010000015.1, on the reverse strand, counting down.
GAGGTGGCGCTGCGGGTGCTGGGGAGCGGCCCTTCGGTGTGGTTCGCGACCGTGCCGGGGCCTGCGGAGCCTGCCGCCATCGGGCGGTGCGTGGTCGACGGGCGGTGGGCCGGGTTCGCCGCCGTCGAGGTCGACCCGGCGCTGCGGCGTCGAGGGCTCGGCACGGCCGTCATGGCCGCGCTGGCCCGGCAGGCGCTCGACGAGGGCGCCTCGGCCGCCTGGCTCCAGGTCGAGGCCGACAACGCGGCAGCGCGGGCGCTGTACGCCGGGATGGGGTTCGCCCCGCACCACGCCTACCACCACTACCGGGCGCCGGACACCGGCGGCGCACCGGCCGGTGGCCGATCGTCGTGAGAGGGCACGAGTCAGCCATGCGTCCCCCGTATCCCCCGTCCCCGGAGCGCTCCGCAGAGCTGCGGCGGCGGTTCGCCGAAGAGGCCCGGTCCGAACGGCCCGATCTGTCGACGCTGTGCCTGCTGGTGGGGGCGGAGGCGGACCGGGAGCTGGACGAGGCGGGCCTGGACGCCGCGCAGGTCGAGCTGGACCAGCTGGCCGGGCTGCTGCCGTTCCGCCCCGGAGGGCCCCGGGCCTGGGCGGTGGCGCTGCGGGAGCTGCTCGGTGAGCGGCTGGGGTTCCACGGCACTCCGGCGGACTACCAGCGCCTGGAGTCCTCCCTGCTGCACGAGGTGCTCCAGCGGCGCAGAGGGCTGCCGATCCTGCTGTCCGTGGTGTGGATGGAGGTGGCGCGGCGGGCCGGGGCGCCGGTGTACGGGGTGGCTCTGCCGGGGCACTTCGTCGTCGGGTTCGGGCCCGAGGAGGGGCAGGTGCTGGCCGATCCGTTCGACGGGGGGCGGGTGCTGAGCGGGACGGACGCGGAGACGCTGGTGGCCGGGGCGACGGGGGCGCGGCTGGACGCGTCGATGCTGCGGCCGGCCGATCCGCTGGACGTGGTGATGCGGATCCTCAACAACGTGCGGGCATGGGCGGCGGCCCGGCCCGAGCGGTCGGACGTGGCGTTGTGGGCGGTGGAGTTGTCGCTGCTGCTGCCGTCGCATCCGGCGCGGCTGCGGTACGAGCGGGCGCAGTTGCTGGTGCGGCGGGGGGATTTCCTGGGCGGGGCCGCGGAGTTGGAGGCCTACGCGGAGGTTGTCTCGGCGGTGGACGAGGGGGCTGCGGAGCGGGTGCGGGGGGAGGCTTCGGTGGCTCGGGCGATGCTGAACTGACGCCTGTCGCCGTCTTGTCGGGAGGTGTGGGGCGCCTGCGACCGGGCCGGACCCGGACCCGGACCCGGACCACCGGGATGTTGTGGCATGAGCGCGCCAAAGTCACTACCGTCACCGGCGCCATCGCCCGCGCCTGACTCGCCTTCGCCGCACCGGCGCAGGCGGCGACCTCGGACACCACCTCGGTGTCAAGGGCTACGTGGCCCTGTACCGCATCACGCGTCCCTGACAGCCGCACGTCCGCGCACGACGGAGCCCCTGCCCGGTCGCGGGCCGGGGCTCCGTCGTGCGTGCGGCGATCAGTTCGGGGTGGTGTCGATGACCGCGGTGCGCTCCGCCGTCGTCTTGCCGCGCAACGCCTTGCGCAGCGCGGAGACGACGTCCTGCGGCAGGACGTCCCGCTTCCCGGTGGCGGTCTCGATCTGCACACCGTCGAAGGTCGTGCCGTACGCCTCCTTGAGCGCCTTCAGGTCGTACGTCTCGACGAGCTTTCCGTCGACGGCTTTGAACCCGAGGATCTTCGGCAGCGACAGCGAGCCGAACGGGATGCTGTGCGCCGCGTCGGTCTGCACGATGGCCTTGGCCGACATCGCGGGCTGCGCGAAGTCCTTCAGCACCCGGTCGACCTCGGCGTCGGAGATGGTCGGCTGCCGAGTGGTGGTCGGGACGTCGACCGTGCCGGCCGATCCGGTCTCCACCTGGGTGCGGTATGCCTGCTCCACCGCCGCGGTGGACTTGGCGAGGTCGATACCCCGGCCCGCCTTGCCGTAGACGGGGACGGCCTTGCCGTTCTCGAACTTGATCGTGCCCTCGGTGACCGAGCCGGACCTGCCGGCCGCGCTCTGAAGGGCGGCGTGCAGCTTCTCCTCGTCGACGGGCATCTCGGGGGCGACGACCCGGTGGTTGCCGAACAGCGAGCCGATAACGGAGACCGGGTTGTAGTCGCTCGTGGCCGCCGCGTCGGCCGTGGCGTCCATGTCGAACTGCAGACCCGCGTTGTCCGGGTCCAGGGTGACGGTCTTGCCGCCCACCGACAGCTTCAGTTCCTTGCCGACGCGGTCGTCGAAGGCCTCGTCGAGCTTCTTGACCGCGCCGTCGCGGGTGGTGCCGCCGATGTCGACGCCGAGCACGGTGGTGCCCTTGGGCACGTCGGTGCGGTTCATCAGCAGGCCGGCGCCGTAGAGGCCGCCGGCGGCGACGACCACCGCCGCAACGAGCAGCACCAGCTTGTTGCGGCCCTTCTTCCTGGGCGCCTTGGCGGAGCTCGCCGGGGGCGGCGAGACCGGCTCGGGCAGCTTCGGGGCCGTGTGCGGCACGGGGCCGTCGCCGGGCGCACCGGGGCCGAACGGCGAGGCCGCGCCGGGCTGTACGACGGGCATGCCGCTGGTGACGGTGTGGCCGGAGACGTTGTCGTGCCGGGGACCGTAGCCCTGGCCGCCCGGGGGCTCGGGGGCCGGCTTCTGCGGGGTGAGGACGGCGGTGTCGTCACTCATGCCACCCCCCGGGCCCGCGGCACCCGGGCCGCCTTGCGCGGCGGTGCCGCCGGGGGTTGCGGGCGCTCCGGGACCGGCGGGGCCGCCAGGGCCGCCGCCTATGGCGCCCGGGGCGGCCGGGGCGCCGGGGACATGAGGGCCGCCGGGTCGCCCGGGGTCGTTGAACGCCTCGGGGCCGCTGGGCTCACGACCGGGGTCGTTGAACGCCTCGGGGCCGCTCAGCCCACGACCGGGGTCGTTGAACGCCTCGGGGGCGCCGGGCCTGCCCGGGTCGCCGAAGCCGTTGGGGGAGCCGGGGCCAGCGGGACCGCCCGGGCCGCCTGGCCCGCCGAAGGCGCCGGGGCCGCCCTGGGCACCAGGGCCACCGGGCGCGTCGAAGCCGCCAGGACCGCCCGGGCCACCGGGACCACCCGGCGCGTCGAAGCCGCCAGGACCGCCGGAGGCACCCGGACCACCCGGCGCGTCGAAGCCGCCAGGGCTGCCAGGGCCGCCCGGCTCCTGGAACGCACCAGGGCCGCTCGGTCCGCCGGGAACGCCCTGCTCACCTGCGAACCCGCCCGGTCCGGCGGGGCCGTGACCGCCGGGACCGCCCACGCCGCCGGGGCCGCCCCGGCCACCGGACTCGGTGAAGGCTCCGGGCACTCCGGGGCCGCCGGCCGGTGGCACCATCGGTCCGTCTCCGGTCACCGGCCCGCCCGTAGGACCGGCCGGGCCCCGGGCTCCGGCGCCGCCGGGCGTGCCGGTCTCGTGGAAGCCGTCGGCCGCGTTCGGGCCGCCGCTGCCGTTCTCCGTGAAGTAGGGCAGGTCGTCACGGTGCGGTTCGCCACCGCCGCCCGGGGTGGATCGCGGGCCGTTGCCCCGGGGGCCCGCCGCCAGCGCCTCGGTGACGTCGAAGGAGCCCGTGCCGCCGCCGTGTCCGGGTGCGATCGGGCCGCCGGTCGCGCCGCCCGGGAGCCCCGCGCCGTTCGTGCCGCCGGGCCGGGAGCCGCCCGGCGCGCTCATGGAGCCGACCACGCCGCCGGGCCGCCCGGCACCGGGACGCGTCCCACCGGACGCGCCCGAAACGGGGCCGCCCGTAGCGGAACCACCGGACGCCGGGGCGGAACCGCCGGGCACACCTGCCCCGTTGCCGGGGCCGCTGCCCTGACCGCCCGGGCCCGTGCCGGACTTGCGGGGCGCGAACCAGTCACTGGTCGGCTTGTCCTCGGCGGGAGACTCGCCCGTGCCCGCCCCCGCAGCCGTGCTCCGGGGCGCCGCGGCGCCCGGCGCGGACGGCGTCTCACCGTGCGTGTCGGTGTCGGCGGGGCTCTCCGCCTCGGTGACGGGCTTGCGCACGACGACCGGCGGAATGGGCCGCGATCCGGGGATGTTGATCCGGATCCGGGTCGTCAGCGTGGTCTCGGTCTTGCGTTCCTCCGGCCGCGTGGCCGAACGGCCCGCGTCCGTGCCGTCACTGGAGACCGTCGGGGTGCCGTAGGGCGGCGTGCCCGACGGGTAGGCGGCTCCGCCGCGCCCGTTGGGCCCGGAGGACGGAGTGTCAGTTTCACGACTCAAGGCAGGTTCTCCCGGTTGGCTCCGCCGCCCGTCACGACCTCACGCGGGCGGCTCGGCGGCGCGCACCACCATACTGGCCACTTCTGACCCGTATCTCAGGACCGCTGGGGAAAGTCACACCGGACCCCCACGGGCGCGTCGCGGCGAAGTGGTACGTCACTTGCCAAGTCGGACGTGGTCGTCGTCCGGTTGCCGTCCCGGTCCGACGGTGGCGCAGATCACAGCCACGAGGATGCCGCCGAGGAGGAAGAGATAGGAGCCGCTCCCCGCGGCGAAGAGGAAGTCGCCCTCGGGGCGGCTGGCGGTGAGCAGCACGACGGAGAGCATCCAGCCGGCGGCGGCCGCGACGCCCCCGGAGCGGCTGTGGATGAGGCGGGCGGCGCCCAGGACCAGCCCGGCCTCGCCGGCGAGCGCGAGGATCAGGCCGCCCGGGAACCATCCGGGCTGCACGAGCGCCCCGGCCGTGCCGGTGACGGCCCCGAGCACGAGGAATCCCAGGAGGGCGGCGGCCCGTCCGGCGGACGGGGGCCGCATCGGCTGGGCGAGCATCGGGCCGCGGTCGCTCATGACGCCTCCTCGATCCCGGCGAACAGGTCCGTCTCCCGCTCCCCGGCACCCCGCTCGCCGCGCACCAGCTCGTAGTACTCGGTCGTGAGGATCGGCTGGGCGAGTTCGTTGGAGAGCACGAAGTAGGGCTCGGCCACGGTGATCTGGGTGGCGTGGGCGCGCATCGCGGCGGCCTTGGCGGCGGCGTGGGCGGTGCCGTCGATCACGGCGGTGATCCGCTCCTCGGGCACCACGCCCGGGACGTCGTCGACGGCGGCCGCCTTGGCGAAGGGCGTGCCGGGCAGGTCCTCCCGGAGCCGGTCGAAGGCCTCCTCCACGACGGGCCGGGGAACGCGGTTCCAGTAGACCTTCGGGATGCGCCAGCCGGTCTCGGCGGCCAGTTCGGCGGCGCGCATGGCCACGCGGTGGGCCTGGATGTGGTCGGGGTGGCCGTAGCCGCCGTCGTCGTCGTAGGTGACGAGGACCTGGGGGCGTACCTCGTGGATCACCTCGACGAGGTGGGCGGCGGCCTCGTCGACGTCGGCCTGCCAGAAGCAGGCGGGGTCGTCGTTGTCGGGCAGGCCCATCATCCCGGAGTCGCTGTAGCGCCCGGCGCCGCCGAGCAGGCGGACGTCGCGGACGCCGAGCAGGGACATGGCGGCGGCCAGCTCGCTGCGGCGGTGCTGGCCCAGGGCGGCGCCGGACAGGTGCGCCAGCTCCGGCGGGATGACCTCGCCGCGTTCGCCGAGGGTGCAGGTGACCAGGGTGACGTGGGCACCCTCGGCCGCGTACCGGGCCATGGTCGCGCCGTTGTTGATCGACTCGTCGTCCGGGTGCGCGTGCACCAGCAGCAGACGACGGCCGGGCTGTTCCGTCATGGACCCCACCCTACGAGGCACCGCGATGTTGTGTGTCGCGCCCCGGCTTCTCAGCCTTGGTCGTCCAGCACGTGGGCGATGCCCAGGGCGATCCGCTCGTGACGAGCTTGAGGACTTCGGCGATCTTCCGAGGCCGCCGCCCGGTAGAAGTCGTCGATGTCGATCGTGGGCGACCGGAAGGGTGTGAGCATCCGCCCTTCCTTCACCGTGCCCGGGCGTACGAGAGGTTCGTCATGAACGCCTCGAACTGACGCGTCCGCGGTCTGGAAACAGCCATGTGCATCCCCGCGATCACTCTTCGCCACGATCTTCACGAGCACGATCGCGGAGCCGCCGGGGGGCCGGTCGAGCCGGAGAGCGCGGTTTGGACGAAGGCGACCGAAACCGGTTCCCTCGTTTCCGGATCGGCCCCCTCAGGACTCGGGCTCTTGACCGTATTCGCCTTGATAGAGCGGCAGACCGCTCGTCGGAATGGTCCACTCGCCGATGGTGACGTCCTCGCCGTAGACGAAGTCCTTGCGGGTGGCGTACCGCGGTCCGTCGGGCGTGGGGTGGATGTCGGTGAGAACCGCGCCGGTGCCGGTGCGGGGGTCGAAAATCGCGTAGACGGGGATGCCGAGCAGCGGGTAGTCGCGCATCTTGCCCACCCAGTCGTTGCGCGGGTTGGACCGGGAGACGACCTCGATCGCCGCGATGAGCGTACGGGCGTCGAAGGACCCCTCGATGTCCATGTCCTCTTCGGCGATCACCATGATGTCGGGGCGGCGCATGACGCCCTCGGGTTCGTCCTCCACGTCGGGCTCGCCCGTGTGGGCCACGATCTCTTCCGGCATCACCTTCTCCAGGCGCTTCCGGAGTCGCAGTGTGGTCAGCTCGTGCCGACCGCTGGGCAACATCATGTCGTGGACGATCCCTTCCTTGGTGATCTCGAACTTGCCCGGCAACGTGTCGTCCGTGGACTGAACGAAGTCGCGCATGGCCCGGTACAGGTGGGAGGCGCCCTGGTGCGCGTCATCAGGTGCGATGGTCATGGCGCTCGCTCCTCGTCGTCTGTGCCCAGGGGTAAGGATCGTCGCTTTCATGCTAGGCGGCCTCCTGAAGATCGGATCGGCAGTCGCGGCAGCGGGTTCCAGGGTCGGGTGAGCGAAAGGCCCGGTCGCAGCCGTCGCAGTTCCGCATCGGGTGCCGTGCGAGCGGCCGGGCGTCGGCCGGTGCCCGGAACGGGGGTGAGGGCGGAAGCTGGACGGCGAGGCGGTGCGCCAGGAAGGCGGCGGGGCGGCGTACACCCTCGGGCGGCAGGTCGGCGGTCAGGGCGCGGCGTACGGCGGCGGGGGCGACGTCTCGCTCCAGCCCACGCGGCGACGCCGGGGGCCAGGTGGGCCGTGTCGCAGGCGGAGAGGAGCAGCCGGGGGTCGTGGCGGTGGAGGTCCGCGAGGAGGCCGGTGGCGGCCTGGAGGAGCGCGGGGGCGGGATACGCGGGGCTCGGCACGGCGGGGAGGGGCTTGCGGGGCGCTCGTTCCTCGCGCGGCGGCCTGTGCGACGTGCTCTCCTCGCACACCTCCCGCCTCTGCGGTGCCTTTGCCGCTCGGGTCCGCGGATGTTCACCCGCCCGAGTGAGCGTGGGCCCCGGGTGGGAGGGGTGGGTTCGGTGGGGTGCTTTTCCCCTGAGTTCTTTGTCCTTCAGCCGCCGACGGCACCGGAGCGTGAGGATGCGGGTTCCGGTGGCGTGAAGCTCAGTTCGGCCCAGACGGTCTTTCGCGGGAAGCACCGTTGAGGACGGGACAGATCCGGGCGCAGGCCCTTCCGCCCGGGGAGACACTGGCCCTCATCGAGCGATTGCTGGGAGAAACATGATCCGCAACGCCTCCGCCGACGCGGTCGGGGGCTGACCCGGCGGCTCCTACTCGACCTCGACCTCCGGTACGTCCACGTCGCCGCCCAGGGAGCGGGCGATGGCAGTGAACTCGTTCAGGGCGGACTGGAGGTCGCGGACGATCTCCTCGGCGATCACCTCGGGCGGCAGGCCGCTGTCGGCGTCGTCGAGGGCGGGGTCCTTCATCCACGTGATGTCGAGGTTCACCTTGTCACGAGCGATCAGTTCCTCGTAGGTGAACTTCTTCAACGGCCCGTTCTCGTCCTCGGACTCGACGCGTGATGAGCGGGGTTCGCCCGAACGGTAGGCCGTCACGAAGTCGTCCAGGTGGGCGCGGGTGAGCGGGCGCTGCTTGAGCGTGAAGTGCTGGTCCGTGCGGAAGTCATAGACCCACGTTTCGGTCGTATGGCGCTTGCCGTCGGCGCGTGGGGGCTTCTTCTCGAAGAACAGAACGTTGGCCTTGACGCCGCCCGCGTAGAAGATGCCAGTGGCCAGCCTCAGGATGGTGTGCAGGTCGAACTCGTCGAGCAGCTTGCGGCGGACCCTTCTCGCCCGCGCCGCCCTCGAAGAGGACGTTGTCGTCGCGGTCGTACTCGGTGTCCTGCTTCTCGGTCTCGCCGTCCTGGCCGATCACGGTGATCGCGGACTTGCGGCCGAAGGGCGGGTTCGCGAGGACCAGGGTGGCGTGCTTGCCGCTGAGCTGTCAGCGAGGGCGTCCCCGACGGTGATCAGACTCGGACCGTCACTTTTGCTGATGCCGTGGAGGAGCATGTTCATCGCCGCGAGACGGGCGGTGCTCGTAACGAGCTCGGACACGCCGGTGCCCCTCGAGCGCCTTGCGCAACTCCGCGATCTCCCGGGGGCCGGCCTCCGGCGTCTCATCGGGGAGGACAGGCGGAACGAACGCGGTCACCGCGCGGGTGCCGCCCGTGGCCCGGTCGAAGAGATCGCCCAGCTGCCAGCACAGCTTCAGGGCTTCCAGGGCCTTGGTGGTGTCGAAGAGGTGGTCGTGCGCGGCGTCATCACGACCCCGGCGCAGCTTGTGGAAGGTGTCGCGACTCCAGCCGACGAGAACACCGGCCCGAGTGAGCGCGTTGATGCGGTCGACTTGGTTCGTCCCCTCCACGTGGCCGTCTGTCCACGCTGTCGTCGCCCACGTGCCGCCCCTGGACCCTCGTACGTGTCCGGCCGCCAAGCGTACGGACACGGACACGAGGACGCCGGGCATCGGCAGCCGAGGCGCGGACCGGTCAGGGAGGAGGCCCTGACCGGACGCGCGGCGGTCAGAACTTGATGCTGCCGATCATCCCCGCGATGTTCGTCGTCAGCTCGTTGATCGTGGGAGCGACGGTCGAGGAGGCGAGGTAGAAGCCCAGCAGCATGCAGACGATCGCATGCCCCGCCTTCAACCCCGACTTCTTCACCAGCAGGAAGACGATGATCGCCAGCAGCACCACCGCCGAAATCGAGAGTGCCACGGCGGCTCACCTCCAAAGATCCACAAGGGCGCGGGGGGTCGGACTATGGGGGCATTAAATCCGTACAGCAGCCAGCAGGTTCATACCCACTATGCGACATTGATCATAACTATCCGTCCGTGCGCATCGATCGGCGCACGGCCGCACAAGGGGGCGCATGGCCAATATGGTCAGGGCATGACGACCGAGCCTGACTCCTTCCCCCGCCGGCACGCCCGTACCCAGCGCTTCACGCTCGGCGCGCCGCGTTCGTTCACCGTGGCACCCGACGGTTCGCGTGTCGTGTTCCTGCGCTCCGGTTCCGGTACGGACCGGGCGAGTTCGCTGTGGGTCCTCGACACGGACGAGGGCGCCGAGCGCGTGGCCGCCGACCCGCGCGCTCTGCTGGGCGGCTCCTCGGAGGACCTGTCCGCCGAGGAGCGGGCGCGGCGCGAGCGCAGCCGCGAGGGTGGCGCCGGCATCGTCGGGTACGCCACGGACACGGCCGTCGAGCTGGCGTCTTTCGCCTTGTCAGGGCGGCTTTTCACGGCGGAACTGCGGGCCGGGACGGCGCGCGAGGTGGCCGTCCCCGGGCCGGTGATCGACCCGCGTCCCTCGCCCGACGGGCGGTACCTGGCCTACGTCGCCCGGGGCGCCCTGCGCGTGGTGGGCGCCGAGGGTGAGGGCGACCGGGCGCTCGCCGAACCGGAGTCGGAGAATGTCTCGTTCGGTCTGGCGGAGTTCATCGCGGCCGAGGAGATGGGGCGTTCGCGGGGGTTCTGGTGGGCTCCGGAGTCGGATCGCCTGCTCGTGGCGCGCGTGGACGACACGCCGGTGCGGCGGTGGTGGATCTCCGACCCGGCGCATCCGGAACGGGAGCCGCAGCGGGTGCCGTACCCGGCTGCGGGCACCGGCAACGCGGACGTCCGGCTGTTCGTGATCGGCCTGGACGGGGTGCGCACGGAGGTCGCCTGGGACCGGGCGCGCTATCCGTATCTGGCGCATGTGCACTGGTCAGCGGCGGGTGCGCCGCTGCTGCTGGTCCAGGCGCGCGACCAGCGCAGCCAGCTGATCCTGGCCGTGGACCCGGAGTCGGGCGCGACCCGGATGGTGCACGCCGACGAAGATCGAACATGGCTTGATCTTTTCCCCGGGGTGCCGTGCTGGAGCCCGTCCGGGCATCTGGTCCGGATCGCGGACGAGGGCGGTGCTCGGGTGCTGGCGGTCGGGGAACGGCCGCTGACGGGGGCGCAGTTGCACGTCAGGGCCGTGCTGGACGTCTCGGACGACGACGTGCTGGTCTCGGCGTCGGCCGGCGAGGAGGCGGCGGATGCGGAGACGGGCCAGGTGCACGTGTACCGGGTGAACGAACTCGGCATGGAGCGGGTGTCGCAGGAGCCGGGCGTGCACGCGGCGGTGCGCGCCGGGGGCGTGACCGTGCTGGTGTCGGCGGTGCTCGACCGCCCGGGGGCGCGGGCACAGGTACTGCGCGACGGAAAACCGACGCTGGCTGTCCGTTCGTACGCAGAAGACCCCGGTATGTCCCCCCGCGTGACGCTCACCGAGGGGGGCGCACGCCGCATCCCGTGCGCCGTGCTTATGCCTCGGGACTACGCCGGTGACACCCCCCTGCCGGTGCTCATGGACCCGTACGGGGGCCCGCACGGGCAGCGGGTGGTCGCGGCCCACAACGCGCACCTCACCTCGCAGTGGTTCGCGGACCAGGGCTTCGCGGTGGTCGTCGCGGACGGGCGCGGTACACCGGGCCGCTCCCCCGCCTGGGAAAAGGCGATCCACCACGACTTCACCGTCTCGCTGGACGACCAGGTGGAGGCGCTGGAGGACCTCGCGAAGCGGTACCCGCTGGACCTGTCCCGGGTGGCGATCCGCGGCTGGTCCTACGGCGGCTGGCTGGCGGGCCTGGCGGTGCTGCGCCGCCCGGACGTCTTCCACGCGGGGATCGCGGGCGCGCCGGTGACGGACTGGCGCCTGTACGACACGCATTACACGGAGCGCTACCTCGGCACCCCGCAGGAGCAGCCGGACGCCTACGCGCACAGCTCCCTGGTCACCGAGGACGGCCTCTCCGCCCCGGCCGCGCCGCACCGCCCCCTGATGGTCGTGCACGGCCTCGCCGACGACAACGTGGTGGTCGCCCACGCCCTGCGCCTGTCCTCGGCCCTGCTGGCCGCCGGCCGCCCCCACGAGGTGCTGCCGCTGTCCGGCGTCACGCACATGACCCCGCAGGAACAGGTCGCGGAGAACCTGCTCCTGCTCCAGGTCGACTTCCTGAAGCGCTCCCTCGGCCTCACGGCCCCCTGAGCGCACGGCGACGGGCCGGGGCGACATGGCGCGCCCCGGCCCGTCTACGGCACCCGCACGGCCGTACGCCGACCAGCCTGACGCGTCCGTATATCGGGACCGGGTCGGCGAAGTTGCCTGCGTGTTAACGCAGTTGCGGGGGTTTGCGGGGCTATGCGACGTCCGACGCCACGAGTTCCACCTCGAAGCCGTCCGTGTTCGCGAGGTAGGCCGCGTGGTGCCCGGGGCCGCCGGCGTACGGGTAGCGGTCGGCGAAGAGGGGCGTCCAGCCGTGGCCCGGCGCCTCGGCGGACAGCGCGTCGACCCGCCCCGGAGAGCCCGCGTGGAACGCGAGGTGATTGAGCCCGGGCCGCATGCGGTCGTGCTCGGGGGCGCTCATCGCCGGCGACCGCTCGACGACGAGGTACGCCGGGCCGAGCCGCCAGCTGCGGCCGTGTTCCCACTCCTGGTACGGGCGCCAGCCGAGACGGCCGAGCAGCCAGCCCCACTCGCGGACGGCCCGGGACAGGTCGGGCACCCACAGTTCGATGTGATGCAGCACGCCGGGATCCTCCGAGACGCCGGTTCCCGGCACCCCTGGGGGGATGCCGGGAACCGGGAGCCGAGGCTCAGGCCGCGTGGACCACGTCCTTCTCCTCCGCGAAGTGGCACGCCGACTCGTGGGCCGCCGGGGTGTCCGCGCCCTTGAAGCGCTCCGGGACCGCCAGCAGCGGGACCTCCTCGGCGCACTTGTCCTGCGCCTTCCAGCAACGGGTGCGGAAGCGGCAGCCCGAGGGCGGGTTGGCCGGGGACGGGACGTCGCCGGTGAGGATGATCCGCTCGCGGTGCGCGCGGGCGTCCGGGTCGGGGACCGGGACCGCCGACAGCAGCGCCTGGGTGTAGGGGTGCGTCGGGTGGTCGTAGATCTGCTCGTCGGTGCCGATCTCGGCCATCTTGCCGAGGTACATCACGCCGACCCGGTCCGAGATGTGCCGGACGATCGACAGGTCGTGCGCGATGAAGATGTAGGAGAGGTTGAACTCGTCCTGCAGGCGCTCCATCAGGTTGATGACCTGTGCCTGGACCGACACGTCCAGGGCCGAGACCGGCTCGTCGCAGATGATGATCTCGGGGTTCAGGGCCAGGCCGCGGGCGATGCCGATGCGCTGGCGCTGACCGCCGGAGAACTGGTGCGGGTAGCGGTTGATGTACTCGGGGTTGAGGCCGACCACGTCGAGGAGTTCCTGCACCTTGCGGCGCCGGTCGCCCTTCGGGGCCACCTCGGGGTGGATGTCGAACGGCTCCCCGATGATGTCGCCCACCGTCATACGGGGGTTGAGCGACGTGTACGGGTCCTGGAACACCATCTGGATGTTCCGGCGGACCGCCTTCAGCGCACGCCCGGACAGCTTGGTGATGTCCTGGCCCTTGTAGAAGACCTCGCCCGCGGTCGCCTTCTCCAGCATCATCAGCAGCTTGGCGACCGTGGACTTGCCGCAGCCGGACTCGCCCACGATGCCGAGCGTCTCGCCCTGGTAGAGGTCGAAGGAGACACCGTCGACGGCCTTGACCGCGCCGACCTGCTTCTTGAACAGGATGCCCTGGGTGAGCGGGAAGTGCTTCACCAGGTTGCGCACCTGGAGGATCGGCTCGCCCCGCTCGACCGGCGCCTCGATGGCGGCGACCGCCTCCGACTCGGAGGACGCGTCGACGACCTCGACCTCGGAGACGTTCGGCGTGGCGTCCTGCGGCTCGTCGGTCTTGCCGAGCTCAGCCATGGATCGTCTCCTTCCAGAAGTGGCACGCGCTGCCGCGGCCGACCAGCTCGCCGCCGTCCCGCTCGGTGACGGGGTGCAGCGGCGGGACGTCCGTACGGCAGATGTCCTGCGCCATGGGGCACCGCGGGTTGAAGGCGCAGCCGGAGGGGATGCGCGTCAGGTTGGGCGGCAGACCCTTGATCGCGTACAGGTCCTGGCCCTTCTGGTCCAGGCGCGGGATCGAGTCCAGCAACCCCTTCGTGTAGGGGTGCGCGGGGCGCTTGTACAGCTCGTGGACCGGGGCGCGCTCGACGATGCGCCCGGCGTACATCACGGCGATCTTGTCCGCGACGTCGGCGACCACGCCGAGGTCATGCGTGATCAGGATGAGGCCCATGTTGTACTCGCGCTGCAACTCCGCGAGCAGGTCCATGACCTGGGCCTGGACCGTCACGTCGAGGGCCGTGGTCGGCTCGTCGGCGATGATCAGGTCCGGCTCCAGGGCGAGCGCCATGGCGATCATGATGCGCTGGCGCATACCGCCCGAGAACTGGTGCGGGTAGTCGTTGACCCGGGCGGACGCGGCCGGGATCTTCACCCGGTCCATCAGCTCGATCGCCTTGACCTTGGCGTCCTTCTTGGACATGCCCTGGTGCACCCGGAACATCTCGCCGAGCTGGTAGCCCACGGAGAGCACCGGGTTCAGCGAGGACAGGGCGTCCTGGAAGATCATCGCGATCTTGCGGCCGCGGATCTTCCGGCGCTCCTCGTCGGACATCTTCAGCATGTCCTGGCCGCGGAAGAGGATCTCCCCCTTGGGGATGCTCCCGGGCGGCATGTCGAGGATGCCCATGACCGCCTGCGCGGTGACGGACTTGCCGGAGCCGGACTCGCCGAGCACGGCCAGCGTCTCACCGGCGGCGACGGAGTAGTTGACGCCGTTGACGGCCTTGGCGACACCGTCGCGGGTGCGGAACTCCACGTGCAGGTCGCGGACTTCGAGCAGCGGGCGGCCCGTGTCCCCGGAACCGTCGGCCGCGGGACTGCCGGCCACTTCATCGATGATGGTCACGTACGCCTCCCTCAGCGCAGCTTGGGGTCGAGGGCGTTGCGTACCGCATCGCCGAACATCAGGAACGAGAGCACCGTGATCGAGACCATCACCGACGGAATGATCAGGGTGTGGGGGGCGATCCGCAGCTGCTCGCGTCCTCGGGCCACGTCGCCGCCCCAGGACACCGCCGTGTCACCGAGACCCACGCCCAGGAAGGACAGGGTGGCTTCGGCCGCGATGTAGCCGCCGAGCGCGATGGTCGCGACGACGATGATGGGCGCGAGCGCGTTGGGCAGGATGTGCCGGAGCAGGATCCGGGACGTCGAGGCACCGAGCGCCTTGGCGGCCACCACGTAGTCCGCCTGCTTGATGGTGATGACGGCACCGCGGGCGACCCGGGCTATCTGGGTCCAGCCCAGGAAGGCGAGGGCCATGATGACGACCCAGACCGTGCGGTCGTCGAAGGAGTTGAGCACGACCAGGGCGCCCAGCAGGAACGGGATGCCGAGGAAGATGTCGGTCACCCGCGACAGCAGGGTGTCGGTCCAGCCGCCGAAGTAGCCGGCGATCATGCCGATGAGCGTGCCCAGGACGGTGACGGCGAGGGTGACACCCACACCGACGGTGATCGAGGCGCGGGCACCGTAGACGACCCGGGCGTAGATGGAACGGCCCTGGACGTCGTAGCCGAGCCAGTCCGGGGCGAAGAAGTGCCCCCAGTTCGGCTTGCCCAGGTAGTGCTTGGCCAGGTCGGCGTCGCGCGGCGAGGCGCTGGTGAACAGCCCCGGCCACAGCGACATCACGAGCAGGAACACGATCAGCACGGCCGAGATCACGAAGAGCGGGTTGCGCCGCAGGTCGTGCCAGGCGTCGGACCACAGGCTGCGCGGCTTGTCCGGAGCGGGGCCGGCGTCGGCCACCATGACGCCCGCGGTGCTCACGGTGTCACCGGGAAGGGCTTCGACCTTCTTTTCGACGGTCTTGTCAGGCATACCGGATCCTCGGGTCCAGGACCGCGTAGAGCAGGTCGACGATCAAGCTGGCAGCGAGGTAGATGAGCACCATCAGCGAGGCGATTCCCACGACCGTGGCGCCCTCGCGCCGGCTGAGCGCCTCGTAGATCTCGACACCGATACCCCGCACGTTGAAGATGCCCTCGGTCACGATGGCGCCGGTCATCAGGTTGCCGACCTCGATGCCGAGGAAGGTGACCACGGGGATCAGCGAGTTGCGCATCAGGTGGACACCGATCACGCGGCGGCGCGGCAGGCCCTTGGCCACGGCGGTGCGCATGTAGTCGGACCGCAGGTTCTCCGCGATCGACGTACGGGTCAGCCGGGCGACGTAGGCGAGCGACAGCGACGCCAGCACGGTGGCGGGAAGCGCGAGCTGCGCGAAGTCCGTCGAGTCGGTCACGGTGGGGGTGGTGACCGACCACTTGAACGCGAACAGGTACTGCAGCAGGAAGCCCAGCACGAAGGACGGCATGGACACGAGGACCAGGGTCAGCGTCAGCAGTCCGCGGTCGCGCAGCGTGTCGGGGCGCAGACCGGCGACGACACCGAGGCCGATGCCCACGAGCGTGACGAAGGTGAAGGCGAAGATCGTCAGCCTGATGGTCACCGGGAACGCGTCGGTGATGATGTCCGCGATGGGCCGCTGACTGGCGATCTGCGTACCGAAGTCACCCTGCAACAGGTTGGTCATGTAGTTCACGTACTGCTGCAACAGCGGCTGGTCGAGGCCGAGTTCCTTCTTGATGCCCGCGACCACCGTCGGGTCGTACGCCTGATCCCCCATCATCGCCCGGACGGGATCGCCGGGCAGGGCGTACATCATGCAGAAGATGAGCAGGGTTGACCCGATGAAGACCGGGATCATCTGGAGCAGTCGTCGTGCGACATAGCGCCCCATAGGTGCCTCCGTGAGGGGTTAACGCAGGTGCGGGGGCCGTCTCCGGTCGGCGAGACGGCCCCCCGTACCTCCCACCGCCGCCGGAGCGGCGGCGGGTCTACGGCCGAGTGGGAAGAGCCAGGACGGCTCCTCTTACTTGGTGGTGACGGCCCACACTTCGAGGTCACCGTGGAAGTCGACGTTGACGTTGTCGACGTTCTTACCGTGGCCGCCGTTGATGCGGTAGTACCAGAGCGGGATGGCCGGCATGTGCTCGACCAGCTTCTTCTCGACCTCCTGGAAGGCCTTCACCGACTCGTCGAGGGACTTGGCGTTGTCGGCCTTGTTCATCAGGCCGTCGATCTCCTTGTTGGAGAAGCGACCGTTGTTGGCCTCGGCGGTGGTGTGGTACAGCTCCTTCATGAAGTTGGCGTTGACCGGGTAGTCGGCGACCCAGCCACCGCGGTACATGCCCTTCACCTGGTCGTTGTCACGGGCCTCGAGGTCCGTGGCGAAGTCCGGCTTCGGGTCGCCGACGCAGTCGACGCCGGTGGCCTTGCGGATGGACTCGCAGACCGCGGTCACCCACTCCTTGTGCCCACCGTCGGTGTTGTACTGGACGGTGAACTTGTTGCCCGGAACGCCACCGCCCTCCTTGATGAGCTGCTTGGCCTTCGCCGGGTTGTACGTGAACACGTCCGTGTCCAGGTTCTGGTAGCCCTTGACACCGGGCGGCGTGAAGCCCTTGGCCGGCGTGCGGGTGTTGTTCAGAACCGTCTTGGTGATCGTGTCGCGGTCGATCGCCATCGACAGACCCTGCAGGACCTTCGGGTCGATGTCCTTGAAGGTCTTGGAGTAGAACGCCGGGGTCAGCGTCTGGATGGCCGCGTACGGCTGCTCGATGGCGCCGTCGCCCAGGTCCTGCTTGTACTTCGGCAGGTCCGTCGGGCCGACCTGGCGGATCATGTCCAGGTTGCCGGAGACGACGTCCTTGTACGCGGCCTCGAGGGTCGTGTACGCCTTGAACTGGACGCCCTTGTTCTTGGCCTTGTTCGGGCCCTGGTACCCGTCCCAGGCCTTGACCTGGATGAGCTTCTTGTGGTCCCACTTCTCGAACTTGTAGGGACCGTTGCCGACCGGCTTCTGGCCGAAGGCCTTCGGGTCGTCGTAGAAGACCTTGGGCAGCGGGGCCCAGGTGGTGTAGCCGAGCTTGTAGTTGAAGTACGGCATCGTGTACTTCAGCTCGATCGTGAAGGTGTGGTCGTCCACGGCCTTCAGACCGGACATGGTCTGCGACTTCGGCTCACCCTTCTCCGGGTGGACGTCGTCGTAGCCCTTGATGTCCTGGAACCAGAACGAGTTCTGCTGGTTGTTCTTGATGTTGGCGTACCAGTTCCAAGCGTCGATGTACGACTTGGAGGTGACTTCTTCGCCGTTGTGGAACTTCCAGCCCTTCTTGAGCTTGACCGTCCACGTCTTCGAGTCCTCGGAGGTGACCGACTCGGCGTTCGTGTAGACGATCTCACCCTTGGAGTCGAAGTCCAGCAGCTGGGTGAAGAGCGACTGGATGACGTACGAGCCGTTGCTCTCGTTCGTGTCGGCCGGGATCAGCGGCTTCTGCGGCTCGCCGACGTCGATCGAGACGTAACCGGCAGGTCCGGAACCCTTGCTCTTGCTCTCACCATCACCGTCGCCGCCGCAGGCGGTGGCGGACAGGGCGACGACTATCGCGCCCGCGACCCACTTGGCGCTCTTGGCACCGCGCATGGGTTCCTCCTAAGAAGTCATTGGTTCACCGCAAAGAGAGCACAGACAAACCACCGCCACCGCCCGTCGCCGGTGCCGGAAATCGTCAGGTGCCCCCGCGCTCGTGAGTCGGCGCCGCTGCCGGCGAGTGACCCTTCATCCGAGCTCTACGCGCCTAACTATCTGCCAAACACCAGGACCGAACCACACTCTCGAGGTCTCGGTTCGATCACAGCTCGCGTATACATCTTCCAAAATCCGGACAAAGGGTTTGGTGAAAGATCCCTGCGAAACGGACTTGTTACACATCTATCGGTGGTGGCTGTCCGTATTCCGGACGCGAGGGTGAGAAAAACCGCTTGCGGTCTCCGTGGCATCCGTGCAGGGTGCCGACGGGGGCCGTCGCGGGCTCAACAGGCAGTCGCCGTAAGGCCGTTGCCCGGCTTCGAGACAGGGCAGAGCGAGGCGTTCCGCAGCAGGGTAGTGGGAGCGGGCTGTTCCGGACGGCCGCGCCGGGCAAATCGAGGGTTTTCCCTTACCCTTTCCTTCGCGTTGTTCCCCTTTGACACACGGCACCGGGCACCCCGCGGGGCGGGGTGCCCGGTGCCGTGTGTACGGGGGGCGTCAGCCGTGCTTGGCGCGGCTGGCGGCGCGGGCGCGCTCGCGGGCGTCCAGGTTCACCTTGCGGATGCGCACGGCCTCCGGGGTGACCTCGACGCACTCGTCGTCCCGGCAGAACTCCAGGGACTGCTCCAGCGACAGCTTGCGGGGCGGGACGATCGACTCGGTCACATCGGCCGTCGAGGACCGCATGTTCGTGAGCTTCTTCTCCTTGGTGATGTTGACGTCCATGTCGTCGGCGCGGGAGTTCTCGCCGACGATCATGCCCTCGTACACCTCGGTGCCCGGCTCCACGAAGAGCACGCCGCGCTCCTGCAGGTTGGTCATCGCGAAGGCGGTGACCGCGCCGGAGCGGTCGGCGACCAGGGAGCCGTTGTTGCGGGTCTGGAGCGTGCCGAACCAGGGCTCGAAGCCCTCGTGGATGGAGTGGGCGATGCCCGTGCCGCGGGTCTGGGTCAGGAACTCGGTCCGGAAGCCGATCAGGCCGCGGGAGGGCACGACGAACTCCATGCGGACCCAGCCGGAGCCGTGGTTGGACATGTTGTCCATCCGGCCCTTGCGGACGCCCATGAGCTGCGTGACGGCGCCCATGTGCTCCTCGGGCACGTCGACGGTCATGCGCTCGACGGGCTCGTACGTCTTGCCGTCGATCTCCCGGGTGACCACCTGCGGCTTGCCGACGGTCAGCTCGTAGCCCTCGCGGCGCATGGTCTCGACGAGGATGGCCAGCGCCAGCTCGCCTCGGCCCTGCACCTCCCAGGCGTCCGGGCGCTCGGTCTCCAGGACGCGCAGCGACACGTTGCCGATCAGCTCGCGGTCGAGGCGGTCCTTGACCTGGCGGGCGGTGACCTTGCGGTCCTTGACGGCCGCCTTGTTGTCGGCGCCCTTGCCGGTGGCGCCGCGGCCGACCAGCGGGGAGGTGTTGGTGCCGATGACCATGGAGATCGCCGGCTCGTCGACGGTGATCAGCGGCAGCGCGACCGGGTTCTCCGGGTCGGCCAGGGTCTCGCCGATCATGATGTCCGGGATGCCGGCGACCGCGCAGATGTCACCGGGGCCGGCCTTCTCGGCGGGCTTGCGGGTGAGCGCCTCGGTCATCATCAGCTCGGAGATGCGCACGTTCTGGACAGACCCGTCACGCTTCATCCACGCGACCGTCTGGCCCTTCTTCAGCTCGCCCTGCTGCACGCGCAGCAGCGCGATACGGCCGAGGAAGTTGTCGGCGTCCAGGTTCGTCACATGCGCCTGAAGCGGGGCGGCCTCGTCGTAGGTCGGGGCCGGGATGTGCTCCAGGATCGTCGAGAAGAACGGCTCCAGGCTGTCGGAGTCGCCCGGGACCGTGCCGTCCTCCGGCTTGGTGAGGGAGGCGATGCCGTCACGGCCGCAGGCGTAGACGATCGGGAACTCGATCTGGTCCTCGTCGGCGTCCAGGTCGAGGAAGAGGTCGTACGTCTCGTTGACGACCTCGTCGATCCGGGAGTCGGGGCGGTCCGTCTTGTTGATGCACAGGATGACGGGCAGCCGCTGCTGGAGCGCCTTGCGCAGCACGAAGCGGGTCTGGGGCAGCGGGCCCTCGGAGGCGTCCACGAGCAGGACGACGCCGTCGACCATCGACAGACCGCGCTCGACCTCACCGCCGAAGTCGGCGTGGCCGGGGGTGTCGATGATGTTGATGGTGATGGGCTCCCCGCCGTCCTTGGGGTGGTACTTCACCGCCGTGTTCTTGGCGAGGATCGTGATGCCCTTCTCACGCTCCAGGTCGTTCGAGTCCATCATGCGGTCGTCGACCGAGTCGAGCTGGTGGGCGGCGAAGGCACCGGCCTGCTTCAGCATGCCGTCGACGATGGTGGTCTTGCCGTGGTCGACGTGGGCGACGATGGCGACGTTGCGGATGTCGTGGCGCGTGGCCATAAAAGGCGTACTCCCGGAGTGGTGAGGAATGCCCTGCGCGTACGTCGGTGGTGCGCGGGCCCTGCCGGGCTCAACATGCCACGGCCTCACCCCATGGTACGGGTCCGCCACCGTTGGGGTGAGCCGGGATGCGTCGGCCCAGGTCAGGGGCCTGCCGAGGGGTGTTCGGCATCGGTTTCGGCCGGTACGCAGGCATGCCGGGCGGCCTCGCGGGCCGAGCGCCGTGTGACGCGGCCCTCGTCGAGCCTCGGGGCCCACTGCCGGACGTCGGTGAACGCCCGGCTCGCCCCGTGCGCCTCCGACCGAGGTGGGCGCGTCGGTGTCGATCTCGCCGGTGCTCCGGCCGAGCGAGAAGAGGATCTCCGCGGCGGACGGAGGCGGTCCGTCGGCGCGCACCGAAGGGTGTGCACGCGCCGTATCCGGTGGCGCGGAGACCCTCTTCGCGCACCGAGCCGCTTCGGTCGCCAGACGCCCGTCAACCGCTCGCGCGTGGTGAGCCGGGACCAATGAAGGTGCCTTCGCACACCGCCGCCGCATCGCGCCGTGCATGTGCCGGCCCACGTCCCCAGCCCCCGTACGCGCGAGACCCGGCGTCCGCACCATGATCACTGCTCACCTCATGATGGGGACGCCGGGCGGAGAGCTACGGGGCGGCCGGACCCTTCCGCGACGGGCCGGATGCCGGCTTCGGGCCCTTCTTCAGGAAGCCCATGTCCTCGTAGACCGGTGTGGCGAAGCCGAAGGCGCCGGTGTTGGCCAGGTTCTTGCGGGCCGCGAGGAGCTGGGGGCGCTGGAAGAGGGGGATGGAGCCGGCCGCCGCCCAGATGCGGGAGTCGGCCTTGCGGATGAGGGAGCGGGACTTGCCCTCGTCGAGCGTGGCCACGGCCTCGTCGAAGAGCTGGTCGACCTGGTCGGTGCCGACGCGGGTGTAGTTCTGCTCGACGCTCAGGGAGCCGTCGGCGGCCGCGACCGGCTTGGCGTAGACGGGGCGGGCGTCGGTGGCGGGGTAGGCGGTGGCGGGCCAGGAGTAGAGGGCCAGGTCGTACTGGCCGGAGGCGATGTGGTCCTTGAAGTAGGACTCGTCGGAGACCTTGGAGATCTCCGTGCCGATGCCGACGCGCTGCAGCATGCGCGTGATGCGGTCGGCGACCGTGCGCAGCGTCCGGGAGCCGGGCCCGGAGGGGAGCACGAACCGGAGCGTGAGGGGCTTGCCGTTCTTGGCGAACGGCGCGGCCTCCTGGTTCGCCGGGGCGGCGGTGCCGCGCGGGGCGTACGCGCCGGGTGCACCGCCCGGGTGCGGGTGCTTGTACTGCTTGCCGTCCTGAGCGAGGTGGCCGGCCGGGTCCTGGTCCTGGACCTTGTTGTCCTCGTCCGCGCCGGAGGAGCCGTCGGCCCGCTCGCCCTCGCCGCCGGCCGCCTTCTCCTCCTTCTCCTTCTTCTGGTCCTTGACGGGGCCGCCGCGTACCCAGCCGGCGTCGGCGAGCAGGGCCTGTGCCTCCTCGGTGTCCTGGTCGCCGAGGGCGCCGCTGTTGTCGGCGTAGGCGGCCTGGCCGGACAGGGCCAGGTGGCTGCCGACCGGGACGGCGGGCAGGCCCAGGGGCTTGAGGACGGCCTCGGCCAGTTCCTCGCGGTCCAGGGCGCGGGCGACGGCCCGGCGGACCCGCTCGTCGGCCAGAGGGCCCTCGGCGCCGTTCAGGGCGAGCTGGGTGAAGGCCGGCTCCAGGGACTTGCGCACCTCGAACCCGCGCAGGGCCTGCAGCTGCCGGGCGTACTTGGCGGCCGCCTTGCGCAGCTTCTTGCGGGCGACGGTCTCCTCGTCGGCCGCGTCGTCGTCGGTGCCGTTGGCTCTGGCCCAGGAGCGCAGGGCGTCCGCGGCGGTCCGGTCGGCGCCGGGTCCCATCAGGGGGCTGCTGGAGCTGTGCGGGCGGGCGGCCAGGGTGATGCGGCGGGCCGCCGCGGAATCGATCTCGGCCAGGTCGAGGGTGCCGGCGGCCAGCTCGGCGGCCCGCTTGTCGCGCGGCACGGTGCGCAGCTCGATCGCGGAGAGCTTGGCGGGCTCGCCCCACCAGCGCGGGTTGCGGGTGAGGGTGATCCTCTCGTCCTCGGTGTCGACCTTCTTCACCGTGAAGGGGCCGGCGGTGACCTCGAGCTTCTTGCGGGCGCCGTCGTTGAAGGAGTCCGGGGTGCCCATGACCTCCTTCGGGTACAGCGGGGAGAACAGGGAGCGCCAGTCGGCGTAGGGGCGGCTGAAGGTGACCCGGACCTCCAGGGCGCTGTCGCCGCGCTCGATTTTCTGGACGCGGTCGTAGCCGGCGTTGCGGGCGGTCCAGTAGGCGGTGTCCTTGCCGGACAGGGCGCGCCACTGGGCGGCGAAGTCGGCGGCGCCGATCTCCCGGCCGTCGCTCCAGACGGCCTGCTGGTTGAGCTTGTACAGGACGACCTGTTTGGGCTCGGTCTCGACGACCTTCGCGGACTCCAGGTAGGCGGGGTTGCGCTCGGGGCGGCCGGAGGCGTCCATCCGGAACATCGACGGCAGGACGGCCTGGGCGACGCGGGTGGTGGTGGCGTCGGCGTCCGACTGGAAGGTGTTCAGCGTGTCCGGCACGGAGTCGACGGCCCAGCGCAGGGTGCCGCCGTCGGCGACCTCGTCCCGGGCGGCGGGCTGGATGTCCGGGGCGGCGAGCGGCTTGCCGGCCGGGTCCTCGGAACCGCACCCGGCGAGCGCGGGCACCGCGAGCACGCCCGCGGTGAGGAAGGCGACCGAGCGCGTGACCGCACGCGGGCCGACGCCGTGCTGGGACATCTGTGCTACCTCCGGGAAGCCGCGGGCGTTATGATCACTTTTGGCGGTATTTGGAGTTCATCTGATGTATGCCGCCACTGAAGAGGAAAGGGTTCGGCAACACAGGGCGACACGGCGGTCACGGAGGTGAAGTCACCCATGCGGCCCAGCGCACCGCGCGGTGCACCCGCACGCCTCGGCCAATCGATGCACATCCCTTCACAGCACAAGGTGTGACGCGCAACACTCGCAGGCGCATGAACGTTGCCGCCTTGGGCCGTGAAGGACCCGTGGAAGTGAGGGCAAGTCATGTCCGTTCACGACGAACTGACGTCAGTCCAGCGCTCTCTCGACGACCTGCTGCGGTCGCTGGGGCGGCTGGAGAAGCAGGTCGGCACCGGCGGTCTGGAGATGCGCCGCGTCCGGGCCGACGCCAACCACCTGCGCGAGAGCCTCGCCCTGCTGCGTGAAGCCGCCGCGTCGCCGACCGCACCGATGCGCCCCGAGCTCGTCACCATCTCGGACGCGCCGTACGACCCGTCGCTGTGGGTCGACTCGGACGACGAGGGGCTGGGCGCCCGGGACCGGCGCGCTCCCTGACCGGGAGGGCGTCGAGCGACCGGCACCTCCCCCTGAACCCGACCGGAGTCGTCACGTGGCCACTGGTACGGAACCTCCCGCCACCGAACCCCTTCCCAGCAGCGGCGGCGTCAGGGCGGGTACGCGCGCCGCGATCGCCGCGCCGCACCTGCGCACCGACCGCTGGTGGCTGGCCCCGGCCGGCACGGTCGCCGGCCTGCTGGCCTTCATCGTCTACTCGACCTGGCGGGCCTTCGCCGACGCCGACTACTACGCGGCGCCGTACGTCTCGCCCTTCTACTCCCCGTGCCTGGCGGAGCGGTGCGAGCCGATGAGGGCCGGCCCCAACTGGGAGATCTTCGGCAGCTGGTGGGGCATCTCGCCCGCGATCATCATCCTGATCTTCCCGCTCGGCTTCCGGCTGACCTGCTACTACTACCGCAAGGCCTACTACCGGGGCTTCTGGGCGTCCCCGCCGGCCTGCGCGGTGGCCGAGCCGCACAGGAAGTACACCGGCGAGACCCGCTTCCCGCTGATCCTGCAGAACATCCACCGCTACTTCTTCTACGCGGCGCTCCTCGTCGCCGGGATCCTCACCTACGACACCGTGCTCGCCTTCCGCGACGAGAACTACGCGTGGGGACACATGGGCCTGGGCACCCTCGTGTTCCTGGTCAACATCGTGCTGATCTGGGCGTACACGATCTCCTGCCACTCCTGCCGGCACATCGTCGGCGGCAAGCTCAAGCACTTCTCCAGGCATCCCGTGCGCTACCGGATGTGGCAGTGGGCGGGCAGGCTCAACGCCCGGCACATGCAGCTGGCCTGGGCGTCGCTGGTCAGCGTGGCGCTCGCCGACCTCTACGTCTATCTGGTCGCGTCCGGTGCCTTCGACGATCCGCGATTCTTCTGATGAGTGAGGCGTTCTGATGTCCGTGGTCGACCGGCAGGAGTGGGACGTCGTCGTGGTGGGCGCGGGCGGGGCCGGGCTGCGCGCCGCCATCGAGGCCCGCGAGCGGGGCGCGCGTACGGCCGTGATCTGCAAGTCGCTGTTCGGCAAGGCGCACACGGTGATGGCCGAGGGCGGCATCGCCGCGGCGATGGCCAACGCCAACGAGAACGACAGCTGGCAGGTTCACTTCCGCGACACCATGCGCGGCGGCAAGTTCCTCAACCAGTGGCGGATGGCCGAGCTGCACGCGCAGGAGGCACCGCAGCGGGTGTGGGAGCTGGAGACCTGGGGGGCGCTGTTCGACCGCACCAAGGACGGCCGGATCTCCCAGCGCAACTTCGGCGGGCACGAGTACCCGCGGCTCGCCCACGTGGGCGACCGCACCGGCCTGGAGCTGATCCGCACCCTCCAGCAGAAGATCGTCTCCCTGCAGCAGGAGGACTTCAAGGAGACCGGCGACTACGAGTCCCGGCTGAAGGTCTTCCAGGAGTGCACGGTCACCCGGGTGCTGAAACAGGACGATCGTGTCTCCGGCGTCTTCGGCTACGAGCGCGAGTCCGGCCGCTTCTTCGTCCTGGAGGCGCCCTCGGTCGTCATCGCGACGGGCGGCATCGGCAAGTCCTTCAAGGTGACCTCGAACTCCTGGGAGTACACCGGCGACGGCCACGCGCTGGCCCTGCTCGCGGGCGCTCCCCTGCTGAACATGGAGTTCGTGCAGTTCCACCCGACCGGCATGGTCTGGCCGCCGTCGGTGAAGGGCATCCTCGTCACCGAGTCGGTGCGCGGCGACGGCGGGGTGCTGCGCAACTCCGACGGCAAGCGGTTCATGTTCGACTACGTCCCCGACGTCTTCAAGGACAAGTACGCCGAGACGGAGGAGGAGGCCGACCGCTGGTACGACGACCCGGACCACAACCGCCGTCCTCCCGAGCTGCTCCCCCGCGACGAGGTCGCCCGGGCGATCAACGCCGAGGTGAAGGAGGGGCGCGGCTCCCCGCACGGGGGCGTGTTCCTCGACGTGTCGACGCGGATGCCCGCCGAGGTCATCAAGCGCCGGCTGCCGTCGATGTACCACCAGTTCAAGGAGCTGGCGGACGTCGACATCACCGCCGAGGCGATGGAGGTCGGGCCCACCTGTCACTACGTGATGGGCGGGATCGCGGTCGACTCCGACACGGCGGCGGCCCGCGGGGTGCCCGGGCTGTACGCGGCCGGTGAGGTCGCCGGCGGCATGCACGGCTCCAACCGGCTCGGCGGCAACTCGCTGTCCGACCTGCTGGTGTTCGGCCGCAGGGCGGGCTGGCACGCGGCCGAGTACGCGACCGGGCTGGCCGGGGCGCGGCCCGCCGTGGACGATGCGCTGGTCGACGCCGCCGCCGCGGAGGCCCTGCGGCCCTTCTCGGCCGAGGCCGAGACCGAGGAGCCGGCCGGTGGCCCGCCGGAGAACCCGTACACGCTGCACCAGGAACTCCAGCAGACCATGAACGACCTGGTCGGCATCATCCGCCGCGAGACGGAGATGAAGCAGGCCCTGGAGAAGCTGGCCGAGCTGCGGGTGCGCTCGCGCCGGGCCGGGGTCGAGGGGCACCGGCAGTTCAACCCGGGCTGGCACCTCGCCCTGGACCTGCGGAACATGCTGCTGGTCAGCGAGTGCGTGGCGCGGGCCGCCCTGGAGCGCACCGAGTCGCGCGGCGGGCACACCCGGGAGGATCACCCGTCGATGGACCGCAAGTGGCGGCGGATCAACCTGCTGTGCGCGCTCACCGACCCGGCGGGCGGGCCGGCGGCGACGGACCCGGTCCGCGGCCAGATCACGCTCACCCGAGAGACCACCGAACCCGTCCGTGCCGACCTGCTCGCCCTGTTCGACAAGGAGGAGCTGGTCAAGTACCTCGCCGAAGAGGAGCTGTACGAATGAGCGGCTACACGGCCCACTTCAAGGTGTGGCGCGGGGACGTGAGCGGGGGCGGCCTTGAGGACTTCGAGGTCGAGGTCAACGAGGGCGAGGTGGTGCTCGACATCGTCCACCGGCTCCAGGCCACCCAGACGCCCGATCTCGCCGTGCGCTGGAACTGCAAGGCGGGCAAGTGCGGTTCCTGCTCGGCGGAGATCAACGGCCGTCCGCGGCTGATGTGCATGACGCGCATGTCGGTGTTCGGCCGGGAGGAGACCGTCACGATCACCCCGCTGCGGGCCTTCCCGGTGATCCGCGACCTGGTCACCGACGTCGGCTTCAACTACCAGAAGGCCAGGGAGGTCCCGGCCTTCGTCCCGCCGGCCGGGCTCGCCCCGGGCGAGTACCGCATGATGCAGGAGGACGTGGACCGGCCGCAGGAGTTCCGCAAGTGCATCGAGTGCTTCCTGTGCCAGGACACCTGCCACGTGGTCCGCGACCACGAGGAGAACAAACAGGCGTTCGCCGGGCCCCGGTTCCTCATGCGGGTCGCCGAGCTGGACATGCACCCGCTCGACGCGGCGGCGGAGTCGGGCCTGGACCGCAAGACCACCGCCCAGGACGAACACGGCCTGGGCTACTGCAACATCACCAAGTGCTGCACGGAGGTCTGCCCCGAGGGCATCAAGATCACGGACAACGCCCTGATCCCCCTGAAGGAACGGGCGATCGACCGCAAGTACGACCCCCTGGTCTGGCTGGGTTCGAAGATCAGGAGGCGTTCGTCAGCAGGCTGAGAGCCTGCGTGCCGCACGGGCGAGGGGAGCCAGGTCGGTGCGGGTGAGAGGGCGTCGGGGGCGGGGGGTCCGGCGGTCGGTGCGCGGGGGCGGAGTCACCGCACCCAGTCTTCCCTGTAGGCGCGCCAGTCCGCCTCCGTCGCGGCGAAGTCGATGTACAGCGCGACGCCGAACCGGGCCCGGTCCGCGTCCGTGCGGGACAGGCCCAGACGGACGCCCCGGACCGCCGCGCGGACGGTCTCGGCATGACCCCAGTGGTCGAAGTTGCTCTCCCGGTAGAAGGGCAGGCCCATCAGCAGGTCGGTGGCGGGCGGGGTGACCTCCAGGGCGAGGGAGGTCTGCTGGGCGACGTAACCGCCGTAGGTGCTCTCCAGGGGCTGCGCGGTGTCGTACGACATCATGGCGATCTGGTCGACGCGGCGGGCGACCTGGCCGAAGAACTCCTGGGACCACCACTTGGGGTTCTCGGTGAACAGGCCGAACACGGTGTGCAGCTTGGGGAGCGGGTCGATCTGGTGGGCGGCGACGGAGAGCCGGGCGTCGCGGGAGCGGGTCTCGCTGCGCAGGGCGTCGAGCAGGGCGAGGAAGTCGCGGTCGCCGGACGGCATGGGTTCCAGGTCGAGGTGGACGCCCTCGTAGCCGGTGTCCAGGACCTGGCGGGCGGAGCGGACGACGGCCGCGCGGGTGTCCGGGTCCGCCAGGACCATGCCCCCGCCGCTCTCGGAGGCGAGGACGTCGCCCAGGAAGGCCTGGACGCGGATGCCGGGCAGTTCCTCGTGCACGGCGTCGATGAACCATCGGGCCCTCGGATAGAGGGACTTGGGCAGGGTGCCGTCGTGCTCCAGGGGGCCCGAGTGGACGTACAGGTCGCGGATGCCGGTGTCTTGCAGGCGGCGGGCCAGGGCGGTGACGTCGGCGTCCTTCTTGCGGCCGTCCACCCAGGCGTGGCCCAGCCAGAGGGCGTCGCGGTCGCGGGTGTACGTGCCGTCCGCCGGGTCGCCCGTGTAGTTGATCCCCAGGGCCGTCAGCACGGCCAGGAGGGAGACCAGCGGGACCAGGACCGCCACGAGCGCCCCGCGTACGAGACGGCGGCGCCGCCGTCCTTTCCTGCCGCCGTCGGAGGCGGGAGCGTCCTCCGGGATGTCGTCGGCGGCGGGCGCCCCGGCCGGTGCGGTCTCCTCCGTGCGGTCCATGCCGTCTCTCCCCGGGGTGCGTGTGAGCGGTGTTGCCGGGGAGGACGGCCCGTACGGGCGTTCGGTTGCGGTCAGAACAGGCTCAGCAGTGCCTCCGCCGGGTCCGGCAGGCCGGGTCCGCCGTCCGGGAGCGGGAGTTCGAACCAGACGGTCTTGCCCCGGGGCGTGCGGCGCGAGCCCCAGGCGGCGCTGAGGAGGCCGACGAGCTGGAGCCCGCGGCCGCCCTCGTCCGTGTCGCGGGCCCGGCGGCGGCGGGGCTGGACCAGACCGGAGTCCCACACCTCGCAGACCAGGGTGCGGTCCAGCAGCAGGCGGAGCCGGATCTCGCCCTCGCCGTAGCGCAGGGCGTTGGTGACCAGTTCGCTGACGAGCAGCTCCGTGGTGTCGACGAGCGGCTCCATGTCCCAGCTGAGCAGCTGGGCGCGCGCGTACTCACGGGCCCGGCCCACGCTGCGCGGCTCGCGCGGCAGGGTCCAGTCGCCGACGGACTCGGTGGGCAGGCCCTGGACACGTGCCATCAGCAGCGCGATGTCGTCCTCGCCGTGATGGGTGTCGAGGGTGTTGAGGACGTGGTCGCAGACGTCCTCCAGCGGCTGGGTGGGGTCGGCGAGGGCGCTGACGAAGGCCTGGAGGCCCTCGTCCAGGGGATGGTCGCGGCTCTCGACCAGTCCGTCCGTGTAGAGCGCGAGCAGGGCGCCCTCGGGCAGTTCGACCTCGACCTCCTCGAAGGGCTCGCCGCCCACGCCGAGCGGCATGCCCGGCGGCACGTCCAGCATCAGGGCCGGCTCGCCAGGTTCGACCAGGACGGGCGGCAGATGGCCGGCGTTGGCGAACGTACAGCGCCGGGTGACGGAGTCGTAGACGGCGTACACGCAGGTGGCGAGGTAGACCTCCGACAGGTCCGCCTCCCGGGGCCGGCGGGCCGCCCGGGTGGCCTGCTGCACGCCCCCGGGTGCGCCGAGGCCGCGGGCGATCTCGTCCAGCTGGGAGAGCACCTCGGCCGGTTCGAGGTCGAGCTGGGCCAGTGTCCTGACGGCGGTGCGCAGTTCGCCCATGGCGACGGCGGCGCGCAGGCCGCGGCCCATGACGTCGCCGACGACCAGGGCGGTGCGGTGCCCGGGCAGTTCGATGACGTCGAACCAGTCGCCGCCGACCTCGCTGGGCCGGCCGGTGTTGACGTTGCCGGGCAGGTAGCGGCAGGCGATGTCGAGGCCGGAGGCCTCCGGGTCGCCGGGCGGGAGCAGGGACCGTTGCAGTATCAACGCGCGTTCGTGCTCGCGCCGGTAGAGGCGGGCGTTGTCGATGCAGACGGCGGCGCGCGCGGCGAGTTCGACGGCCAGGTCCCGGTCGCGGTCGCCGAACGGCTCGCTGCCCTTGGCCCGGGCGAACTGCACCAGTCCGACGACGGTGTCGTGGGCGACCATCGGCACGGCGAGCGTGGACTGCACGAGCCCGCCGTCCTCGGGGGGCACGATCTGCGGGCGGGCCGTGCGCAGGGCGTCCGCACAGGGCGAGCTGAACGGGTAGTGGTGGACGGCGCCGACCGGGACGGGCACGCCCGTACCGGCGAACGGCGCGTCGGACACGGCGCTCGCGAAGGCCACGCGGCGCAGTTCGGCGCTGCCGTCGGCGAGTCCGGGCGGGGTCTCGTCACCGGCCAGCAGCCCCTGGTAGAGGTCGACGGTGGCCAGGTCGCAGAAGCCGGGGACGACGACGTCGAGGAGCTGACGTGCCGTGGTCTCCAGGTCGAGGGAATTGCCGATGCGGGCGCCCGCCTCGTTCAGCAGGGCCAGGTTGCGCCGGGCGGCGGCGGCCTCGCGGGCGGCGGCGCGGCGTGCGGTGATGTCGATCCCGAGCCAGGCGACCCCGATGGGACGGCCCGAACCGCTGTGCACGCGGTAGAGGTTGACGGACCAGTGGCGGCGCTCGTCGGAGCCCGGCACGAAACCCGTGACGTGCATGTCGGTGATGGAGCTGCCGGTCTCCAGCACCCGGCGCAGCGTGGCGGCGACCCGTTCGGCCTCCCCGCGCTGCAGGTAGTCGTGAACGCCCTTGCCGCGGTGGTCGTCGGGCGCGCCGCCGAAGATGGACGCGAACCGCTGGTTGACGCGGCGGACCCGCAGGTCGGGGTCGATCAGCAGGAACCCGAAGGGGGATTGACTGAAAATGGCCTGCGAGGCGGCGAGATCGGTCTCGATGCTGCGCAGCGTGCGCACGTCGACGACGATGCACACGGCGGCCTTCTCGCCGTCCTCGGTGCGTGTCGGCATGACGTACACCTCGGCGAGTCCCTCGTGACCGCACTCCCCCTCGTAGCCCTTCGGCATCCGGAAGGGGACCACGCCGGTCCACTCGCGGCCGTCGAGGATCTCGGCCATCTTGCGCATGCCGCGCTCGCGGTGGCGCGGGTCGATGAACGCCTCGATCGGGTCCATGCCGACCGCGCGTCCGGCGGGGATCCCGAAGAGGTGCTCGGCGCGCAGGCTCCACTGGTCGACCAGCCCGTCGGGGCCGATGGAGAAGGACGCGACCTTGATGTAGTCGTAGATGGATCCGGGGGGACTGCTCTGCCACATGGCGTCCCCGGGCGGCACCCCGTCGGGCGCGAGCGCACCTGAGACCGCGGCGGCCAGGCCGTCGACGGACCTCGCCCTCGCGCCCTCCGACGGGTCCTCGGACTCCGTGGCCTTCGCTGGTATCTCGCTCACGCGAACCGTCCCCTCCAGCTCACCGCGCCCGGCACCGGTCACCAGGGGCGGCTGCCCGCAGTATCCAGCACTACGGTGCCGCACAACACGGTGTTCACGATCACAGCACGGTCCCGATGGTTTTCGGTCCGGACCGTGAGAACACTTCCAGTCTTCTAACCAGGGGACACGTCGTCGAACCCCGTCCGCCGACAACCGCCACTGGCCTGAACCAATCGCTCTACAGCGGTACGGGGTACGTACACCGTTCTTTCACTCCGACACCGCGAGTTCGAACCACACGGTCTTGCCCGCGCCGCCGGGCCGGGTGCCCCAGCGGCGGGAGGCGGAGGCCACCAGCTGCAGTCCGCGGCCGCCCTCGTCCTCGGGGCGGGCGGTCCGCTCGCGGGGCGGGTCGGGCAGTGGGTCGGATACCTCGACCAGCAGGACGCCGTCCAGTCCGCAGGGGCGCACCAGGCGGACCCCGATGGGGCCGGTGGCGTGCCGCAGGGCGTTGGTGACCAGCTCGCTGACCAGCAGGGCCGTGAGGTCGGCGAGGCGGTCCAGGCCCCAGCCGCGGAGCCGGCCGCGGACGGCCTGGCGGGCGGTGCGCACGGCGTCCGGCTCGGCGGGGAAGGTCCACGCGGCGCAGTCACCCTCGGTGTCGATCACGCCGCTCACTTCCCTGCCGGCAGGCCCACCCATGTCCGGTTTCGTGGGGTTAATGGGCACATACCCGATATCCGGGGCGGAGTACCGCGCGGCGCGGCGCACTGTCGCACGAAAGGCGTACGGGGCGCCCGTACACCAGTCGGCCCGCGTCGCCCGCCCCCGGCCGACCTCAGGCGCCGGGCCCTTCGCACACGCCGGCGCGGAGGTCTCCCAGGTACGCGAGGGCCTGCCGGACGGCCGGGACGTCCTGGTCGAGCCAGTCGACGTCCCAGATCTCGGCGGGGCCGAGCCAGCGCAGCCCGTCGTGGTCCTGCAGGGGTTCGGGGGCGGGCGAGCCGGGCCGCAGCCGCGCGGTCCACACGTGCAGGACGTACGGCGGCCGCAGGGGCCACTCGCCCGGGATCCGCTCGCCGGTCTCGGCGTCGACGCCGAGTTCCTCGCGCAGTTCGCGTACGAGCGCCGCGTCGGCCGTCTCCCCGGGCTCCACCTTGCCCCCGGGCAGTTCCCAGCGCCCGGCCAGCTCGGCGGGCGCGCTGCGCCGGGCGGCCAGCAGCCGCCCGTCGTCGACGAGCGCGGCACCCACGACGACGATGTGCTCAGTCATGCGGGGAGCCTACGGGAGCACGGCGGAACTCCGGCCGGGCAGGCGCGGCAGGTACCGCAGGCCGGCGCGGCGCGGCCGACCCGGCGAGGCCGGCCCGGCGCGCGGTCAGCCCGGCACGGACCGCCGGGCACGGGAGTCAGTCGTGCAGGGCCGGTCCGCTCTGGCCCAGTCGCTCGACCCAGTACAGCTGCTTGTGGCCGCGGCCGTCGAGGCTGTCGGCGATCTTCTGGGCCTCGGCCCGGGTCGCGTACCGCCCGACGCGGTAGCGATTGCCGTTGTCGTCCTGACGTATCACGAGCCAGGGAAGAGTGACCGTGCTGTCGTTCATCGCGCCCCTCCACTTCCCGCCCGCGGCCTGTGCCGAGCCCCACCCGCTAAGGAAACCGCAATGCGCATATGCCCGAGCGTACGCCTAACCTTCACGCAGCGAATACGGCTTTTCACCAAGAGGTACGCAACCGGCCAGCACTCAGGGGGCGCACGTCGGCGAACGCGCCGTCCGAGTACCTCGGCGCACCCGTTCGCGGGCATACCGCATACACGGTGGTCGACCTGCGCAGACGGCGACGGGCCCCGGGTCGGGCACGACTCGCGGTGGCGTCGTCCGTGACGGTGAGGGTGTGAACGGGGCGCGCGGGGAGCGCGCCGCGGGGCGGATGTGAGCGCTCGCTACTTGACCGGAAGGTGGTAGGCGACCCGGTAGCGATCGGCCGGGATGACCACGTCGGCCGTCTCGACGGGGCGGCCGGAGGCGTAGAACGTGCGCTGGACCACCAGGACCACATGGCCGGGGACGCCCCCCAGCACGAGCAGTTCCTCGGCGAGGCCGGGGCGGGCGCCGACCTCCTCCGTGACGTTGTCCACGATCACGTCGATCGCGCGCATGCGCTCGACGACCCCCATGCCGCCGAGCGGGCCCTCCTCCGGCAGCATCACGGGCGTACGGCCCGTCACCGCGAGCGGCTCCCAGGACGTGGAGAGCATCATCGGCTCGCCGCTCTCGCGGTACAGGTACTTCGTGCACATCACGCGGTCGCCCGGCTCGATGCCCAGCCGCTCGGCGACAGCGACGCTCGCCTCGGACTGCTCGCTGCTGGACTCCCAGGTGCCGCGCCCCTCGCCGTCGGCCTGCTCCTGGCGGAACGGCGTCGCCCCGCCGCTCGGGCGGTAGCCGGAGCGGGAGATGCGCCGGGGCACGGGCCGCTCACGCACGTACGTCCCCGAACCGGAGCGGCCCTCGACCAGCCCCTCGGCCATCAGCACCTTGCGGGCCTCCAGGGCGACGGTGTCCGAGACGCCGTACTCCTGGCGGATTCTGGCCTGGGAGGGGAGCCGGGTGTGCGGGGGGAGCCGACCGTCGACGATCTTCCTGCGGAGATCACCCGCGACACGCAAGTACGCCGGCTGCTCACCGAATGTCACTGGCCGCTCCCATCAGGTTGTACAGACAGCAACAGCGTGGCAACCGTAGGTTGTGCCGTGCAAGCAAAGGCCAGAGAATCACTCGATGTGATGACATGGCGGCCCTGGGGGCTTTACGCAGGCACTTTCTCCCCGCTATAGCCGCCGTCACACCCGCGCTTCGGCGGAACCGCCCTCGTCCTCGTCGTAGGCCGGCGGGGTCGAGGCCAGTGCGAGGGCTTTGCGCGCCGTGACGGTCGACGGGCCGTCGACGTAGGCGTACGCCCTGTCGTAGTGCGTGAAGTAGGTGTCGGCGTCGGCCGCCTCGCTCGCCCGGGCCCACTCGTCCCGCGCGTCCTCGAGGTCCGCGACCAGGTCGGCGACCGGCTGCCGGGCCCCGGAGGGCCAGGAGTGACCGCGCAGGGCCTCGATCTGCTCGCCGAGCACGTCGTGCACCTGCGTGGCCCAGGCGCGGTGGCCGGCGAGGTCGTCCTCCGGGGTGTCCTCGGGCTCCTCGTACAGCGCCGCGTCCAAGGCGTTGGCCGTGGACAGGAAGACGACCTGGTCGGTGCCGAGCGTGGTGGGGTCGCCGCGCAGCGAGCCGGTCAGCCGGGACCCGGCCTCGGCGTGGCCGAAGAGGCAGGTGATCGCGCGGTCGCCGAAGCGCCAGCTCGCCCGGGAGGGCATCAGGTAGTACACGTCGACGTCGGCGGGCATCGCCCAGGAGTCCATGGCGTACTGGTCCTGGAGCGCCCAGCACCGCTCGTCGGCGATGTCGGTGAGCTCGGCGTCGCCCGGGAAGGCACCGCCCGGCAGCGTCACGACCCCGAAGACCTCGCCGTCGTGCCGGCCCGCGCAGGAGACCGGGTCGACGTCGTACGTGTCGCCCTCCATGCCGCCGGGCGCGTCGAAGCAGTCGCCCTTGTCCAGCCGCAGGGCCTCGTTGCCCCGCGCGCCGTCCTCGAACCCCTCCCACGCCTTGGACGCGGCCCCCGTGGACAGCACCACCGTCCACAGCACGACCCCGACACAGGACAGCACCGCCCCGGCGATCGCCAGTCCCCGCCCGCTCTGCCCGGACCTCCTGATCTGCCGCAGCGCGATCAGCCCCAGCACCAGTCCCAGTGCGGGGACGAAGCACAGGAGGCCGAGCACGAGGGCGGCGACGGCCAGGGCGTTGACGGAGACCGGCGTGCCGTACGGGCGCCCGGCGGTGCCGTACGGACCGTACGGACCATGGGCCCGTGACCGGTCGGCAGGGGGCGGCCCGTACGGGTCCTGGGGCTGCGGGGCCCCGGGGGGCGGGGGTATCGACACGGGTACGTGCTCCTGGCTGAGGCGGCGGGCCGGGGTCTCGTCGAACGGCTGGGCGCATCGTAAGCGGCCGGGCCGACGCCGGGTCCGACGGCCGCGGCCGAGTCCGCTGCGAGAGGCGAGCATGCACATCGCACACGACCGCGAGAACGACACCGCGTACGCCTCGCTCGTCGCACACGTCGCGGACGGCGCCGCCGTCCGGCGGATCCCCGTCGAGGCAGTCGGGCGGACGCCGAGGTGTTCCTCGACGTGGACGCCTCGGGGACGGTTGCTCGGCATCGAGGTGATCGGTGCCGTCGGCGCGCCGCCCGCGGAACTGCTGGAGCAGTCCTCCCCGGCCTGAGGGTCCGCGGGCGGTGGCGGGGTGGCGCTACGTCCGTCCCGCCACCGCCCGGCACGCGTCCGCGTACGCCCGCACCCATGCCCGGTCCCCGTCCTCGCGGCGCCAGGCCAGGACGTATCGGCTGGGGGGCAGGCCCCGTACCGGGCGGACCGTCACGCCGCCCAGGGTGAGCAGCGGGACGTTGCCCGTGGCGACCAGGCAGACGCCGAGGCCGGCGGACAGGGCCTCGTACGTCTCCTCCGTGCTCGCGATCTCGGCGCCGATGCGGGGTGGGCGGCCGTCGCGGAAGTCCAGGGCGAGCCAGAAGTCGCGCAGCGGGCCCGTGCTCTCGGGCAGCGCGAGGAACGGCTCGTCGAGCAGGTCCGTGAAGTCGATCCCGGCGCGGCCGGC
The DNA here is from genome assembly GCF_040303825.1 of Streptomyces sp. NPDC094143. NCBI lineage: Bacteria > Bacillati > Actinomycetota > Actinomycetes > Kitasatosporales > Streptomycetaceae > Streptomyces > Streptomyces sp. NPDC094143. The sequence goes on along the minus strand of NZ_JBEOTZ010000015.1, from coordinate 38,888 downwards.
GAGCGGGTGGGTGCCGGGGAGGGCCACCATGAGCGGCTCCTCCGCGACGACCGTCCAGGCGTAGCGGTCCTGGGCGGGCAGCGGCAGCCAGACGAACGCGACGTCGGCGGAGCCGTCGGCCAGCCCCGCCGTCGGGTCCTGCCAGGTGACCTGCCGGAGCCGGAGGGCGGCTTCGGGGTGTGCCGCCGTGAAGCGGGAGCGGACGGCGGGCAGCAGGCCGCCGCGGACCGGGCTGGTGCTCATGCCCACGACGAGCGTGCCGCGCCGGGCCGTGCGGACGGTGTCCACCGCGGCCGCCGCCTCCCGCCACGCGTCGATCACCTGGCGCGCGTGCGGCAGCAGCGCCGTACCGGCGTCGGTGAGGGCCACGCCGTGCCGGTCGCGCCGGAACAGCGTGACGCCCAACTGCCGCTCCAGGGCACGGATCTGCTTGCTCAGGGCGGGCTGGGACACATAGAGCCGCTCGGCGGCGCGGGTGAAGTGCAGGTCCTCGGCCACCGCCAGGAAGTAGCGCAGGTCCCGTACATGGACGTCCTTCGTCATGCCCTTCGGTTATCACCGAATGTCTTGGACGAACAACTGCCGCACACGGAAGGGTGGTTACGCAAGGGCCGGACGAGACGAGGAGTGGCCATGAACAGGGTGTGGCTCATCACGGGCGCGAGCAGCGGGTTCGGGCGGGCGATCGCCGAGGCCGCCCTCGCGGCGGGCGACGTGGTGGTCGGCGCGGCCCGGCGCCCCGAGGCGCTGGACGATCTGGTCGCCGCCCACCCCGACCGGGTGGAGGCCCTGCGCCTGGACGTCGCCGACACCGGCGCCGCCGAGGCCGCCGTGCGGGACGTCGTGGCACGGCACGGCCGGATCGACGTCCTGGTCAACAACGCGGGCCGGACCCACGTCGGGGCGTTCGAGGAGACCACCGAGGCGGAGCTGCGGGCGCTGTTCGAGGTGCACGTCTTCGGCCCGGCCGCCCTCACCCGGGCCGTGCTGCCGCACATGCGTGAGCGGCGCTCGGGCGCGATCGTGCAGATGAGCAGCATGGGCGGGCAGCTGTCCTTCGCGGGCTTCTCGGCGTACAGCGCGACGAAGTTCGCCCTGGAGGGCATGTCCGAGGGGCTCGCGGACGAGGTCGCCGAGTTCGGCGTCAAGGTACTGATCGTCGAGCCGGGCGCCTTCCGCACCGGCCTGTTCCAGACGGGCCGGGCCGGTACCAGCGCGGACAGCGGTGTGTACGGCAAGGTGAGCCGGACGCGCGGCCTGGTCTCCGGCGGCGACGGCACCCAGCCGGGCGACCCGGCCAAGGCCGCCGCCCTGATCCTCGCCGCGCTGGAGGCCGACCCCACGCCCCTGCGCCTGCCGCTCGGCGACGACGGGGTCAGCGCGGTGCTCGGTCATCTGGACCGGGTGCGGGACGAGGTGTTGGCCTGGGAGAAGCGGAGCCGGAGCACGGCGTTCGACGACTGACGGCCGTCACAGGGGTCCTGCCGGTGTGTGCAGGGCCCTTGTGCAATTCCTGTGGAGGCCTCAATCTTTCGGCTGACGCACAGGAGTCACCGCCTGGTTGACATGACCATGACTTCCGGGCGCTCCAACGGGCGTGCACCACACCCCACAGCGCACCACCGATGAGGAGGACCCCTCAGATGGCAGTGACGCGTACTCCCCACAGATCCACCCGGCGAAGACTGGCCGCGCTCGGTGCGACGGCCACCGCGGCGCTCGTCGCGAGCCTGGTCTCCGCCCTCCCCGCCGGCGCGGCCCCGGTCGCCGCCGAGGGGCGCGTGCAGTACGAGGGCGCCGCGAACGCCGTCGCCGACAGCTACATCGTCACGCTGAGGACCGGCAAGGCCGGTTCCGCCGAGGGCCGCGCCCTCGCGCACAAGTACGGCGCCGCCATCGAGCGGACCTACACCAAGGCCCTCAACGGCTGGGAGGTCGAGGCCTCCGCGTCCGAGGCGAAACGTCTCGCCGCCGACCCGGCCGTGGCTTCCGTGGTGCAGAACCGGACGTTCTCCATCACCGCGACGCAGCCCGGCCCGCCCTCCTGGGGCCTGGACCGCATCGACCAGCGCAACCTGCCGCTGAACAGCTCGTACACCTACCCGGACACGGCGGGTGAGGGCGTCACGGCGTACGTCATCGACACCGGCGTCCGCATCACGCACGGCGACTTCGGCGGCCGGGCCTCCTACGGCTACGACGCCGTCGACAACGACAACACCGCCCAGGACGGCCACGGCCACGGCACGCACGTCGCCGGCACGGTCGCCGGGAACGCCTACGGCGTGGCCAAGAAGGCCGGGGTCGTCGGGGTCCGGGTGCTGAACAACTCCGGCCAGGGCACCACCGCTCAGGTCGTCGCCGGCATCGACTGGGTCGCCCGCAACGCGGTCAAGCCGGCCGTGGCGAACATGTCCCTGGGCGGCCCGGGTGACACGGCCATCGACACGGCCGTGCGCAACGCCATCGCCTCCGGCGTCACCTTCGTGGTCGCCGCCGGCAACGAGTCCACCAACGCCTCCACCCGGTCGCCCGCACGGGTCACCGAGGCCGTCACGGTGGGTGCCACGACGTCGGGCGACGCCAAGGCGAGCTACTCCAACTACGGTTCGGTGCTCGACCTGTTCGCGCCCGGCTCGTCGATCACCTCGGCGTGGAGCACGAGCGACTCGGCGACCAACACCATCTCCGGTACGTCGATGGCGAGCCCGCACGTCGCCGGGGCCGCCGCCCTGCACCTGGCCGCCAACCCCGCGGCCACGCCCGCGCAGGTCTCCGCCGCGCTGACCTCCGCCGCCACCACCGGCGTCGTCACCAGCCCCGGCACCGGTTCACCCAACGGTCTGCTGCACGTGGGCGGCGGCACGACCACCCCGCCCGGACCGCGCTTCGAGAACACCACCGACCAGGCCATCGCCGACAACGCCACCGCCGAGTCCCCGGTGACGGTCTCCGGCGTCCCGGGCAACGCCCCGTCGGCCCTGGCCGTCGAGGTGCACATCGTCCACACCTACATCGGTGACCTCCAGGTCCAGCTGATCGCCCCCGACGGCACCGCGTACACGCTGAAGGGGTACGGCACCGGCGGCAGCGCCGACAACATCGACACCACGTACACCGTCAACGCCTCCTCGGAGACCGCGAACGGCACGTGGAAGCTCCGGGTCAGCGACAACGCGAACTTCGACACCGGGCGGATCGACGCCTGGGCGCTCCAGTTCTGACCCGTCCCGCGACAAGGGGGCCGGGCTCACCAGAGCCCGGCCCCCGGCGCGTGCCCGGCCCCCGGCGCGTGCCCGTCCACCGGCGCCGTCAGTCCGGGCCCCGCCGCAGCAGGGCGAGCTCGGTGTTCATCTCGGTCAGGAACCGGACGACCACCGCCAGTTCCCCGGCGCTGAACCGGCCGCGGGCCGCTTCGGTGCTCCGGGCCAGGGGCCGGAAGTACTCCCTGGCCAGGCCCCGGGCCGCGGCGGCGTAGTGCAGGTGGACCACGCGGCGGTCGCCCGCGTCCCGGACCCGGCGGATGTGCCCGGCCCGTTCCAGCCGGTCGAGGCAGGCGGTCACCGCGCCGGACGTGAGGTTGAGCTGCTTGCGCAGCCGTCCGGGCGTCATGGGCTCGCCCTCCGCCTCGGGATCCGCGTCGGCGTCCAGGATCGCGATCAGCGCCTGCATGTCGGTGAGGTGCAGGCCCTGCGCCTGGGCGAACTCCTGGGCGATGCGGTTGAACTCGCTGGTCATCCGGCGCAGCAGGACGGCGAAGGTCTGCAACCCGATGGGGTCGTCCGCCGGAAGAGATGCCGTGGGCACGCCGGAACCGCTCATCCCCCCACCCTAGTATCTCTCAATGATTGAGATACTTTATGAGTGAGTTAATTTGAGTGTTGCCTTCCAGGTTGGGGATGCGCATGAGTACCGCACCGCGACGGGCCCGGTGGCTCGTCCCGCTCGTCCTGCTGTTCGTGTGGCTGGGGGTGGGCGGGACGCTCGGCCCCTACGCGGGCAGGCTCGGCGAGGTCGCCACCAACGACCAGGCGGCCTTCCTGCCGCGCAGCGCCGAGTCCACCCGCGTCCTCGACGCCCGCGCGGCGTTCGACCGGTCCGAGACCGTGCCGGCCATCGTGGTCTGGACGGCGGACGGACAGCGGCTCACGGCGGACCGGCAGGCCGAGGCCACCCGTGCCGTCGCCGCGCTCGCCGGGCGGCCCGGGGTCGTGGGCCGCCCCTCCCCCGCCCTGCTCTCCGACGACCGGCAGGCGCTGCAGGCCGTCGTCCAGCTGGAGCCCGACCTGGGCGACGAACTGCCCGCCGTCCTCGGCACGGTGCGCGAGGCCGCCCGGGGCGTGCCGGGCACCTCGGCGCGGATCGCCGGTCCGGCGGCCGGCCAGGCCGATCTGTCGGACGCCTTCGCGGGCATCGACGGACTGCTGCTGGGCGTGGCGCTCGGCGCCGTGCTGGTGATCCTGCTGCTGGTCTACCGCAGTGTGCTGCTGCCGTTCCTGATCATCGTGGGGTCCGTCTTCGCCCTGGGCGTCGCCTGTGCCGTGGTCTACGCGCTGGCGGAGCGGGACGTGGTCCGGGTCGACGGGCAGGTGCAGGGCATCCTGTCCATCCTGGTGATCGGCGCCGCCACCGACTACGCCCTGCTGCTGGCCGCGCGCTTCCGGGAGGAACTCGCCGTGCGCGGGGACCGCTTCACAGCGGCGGTGGCCGCGGTGCGCCGGTCGTCCGGGGCGATCACCGCCAGCGCCGCGACCGTGGCCCTCGGGCTGCTGGCCCTGCTCGCGAGCGACCTCACCAACAACCGCGCCCTCGGACCGGTCGGCGCCATCGGCATCGCCTGCGCCGTGCTCACCACGCTGACGTTCCTGCCGGCCGCGCTGGCCCTGCTGGGCCGCACCGCCTACTGGCCGTCCAGGCCGAAGCCGCCGGCGGAGCCGGCCGAGGGCAGCGGGGTGTGGCGGCGGGTCGCGGCGACGGTGGACGGCCGGCCCCGGCGGACCTGGGTGGTGACGGCCCTCGTGCTGGCCGCCTGCGCGGCGTTCGCGCCCTCCCTGTCCTCCCGGGGCGTGCCGCTGGACGAGATCTTCGTCGACGACGCGCCCTCGGTCGCCGCGCAGCGCACGCTCGGGGAGCACTTTCCCGGCGGCTCCGGCAACCCGGCCGTCATCATCGCCGACGCCGACCGCACCGCCGAGGTGACGGCCGCCGCCCGCGCCACCGAGGGCGTGGCGTCCGCCGGTGCCGTCTCCGCCTCCGGACGGCCCGGTGCCGGCAAGCCTCTCGTGGTGGACGGGCGGGTGCGCATCGACGCCACCCTGGAGGCCGCCGCCGACAGCGACGCGGCCAAGGCCACGGTCGAGCGGCTGCGCACCCGGGTGCACGCGGTCCCCGGGGCCGACGCGCTGGTCGGCGGCTACACGGCGCAGCAGTACGACACCCAGCGGACCGCCGCCCGGGACCGGACGGTCATCGTGCCGATCGTGCTCGCCGTCATCCTGCTGATCCTGATGGCGCTGCTGCGCTCCCTGCTCGTGCCGGTGCTGCTGGTCGCGACCGTCGGGCTCAACTTCCTGGCGACGCTCGGGGTCTCGGCGCTCGTCTTCGAGCATCTGCTCGGCTTCAGCGGCACGGACGCGTCGGTGCCGCTGTACGGCTTCGTGTTCCTGGTGGCGCTGGGCGTCGACTACAACATCTTCCTGATGTCCCGGGTGCGGGAGGAGGCGCTCGCGCACGGCGACCGGCGGGGCGTGCTGCGCGGGCTGACCACCACCGGCGGTGTCATCACCTCGGCGGGCGTGGTGCTCGCCGCGACGTTCGCGGCCCTGCTGGTGATCCCCCTGGCGTTCCTGGTGCAGATCGCGTTCATCGTCGCCTTCGGGGTGCTGCTGGACACGCTGGTGGTGCGTTCGCTGCTGGTGCCCGCGCTGGTGATCGACGTCGGGTCGCGCGCCTGGTGGCCGAGCGTCCTGGCCCGGCGGGGCGCGGCGGTGCGGCGGGCGGCCGGGGCCGATGCTCCGTCCGGCTGAACGGCCGCGGGCACCGTGCCGTGCATCCGCCGCGGAGGCCCGTGGCGAAGTCTCCTGTAGGGGCCGGCCGTGAGCGCGGCCGGAGACGGGAGGCTGGAGCATGACGGAGGACGGGCGGCGGCTGCACTGCCTCGTCACCGGGGCGTCCGGGTACATCGGCGGGCGCCTGGTGCCGGAGCTGCTCCAGGCCGGGCACCGCGTCCGGTGCCTGGCCCGGTCACCGGGCAAACTCCGCGACCACCCCTGGGCGCGCGACGCCGAGACGGTCCGGGGTGACGTCACGGACCCGGCGTCGGTCGCCGCCGCGATGCGCGGGATCGACGTCGCCTACTACCTGGTGCACGCCCTCACCTCGGGCGCCGGGTTCGAGGAGACCGACCGGCGGGCCGCCCGCGTCTTCGCCGAGCAGGCGCGGCTCGCCGGGGTGAAGCGGATCGTGTACCTCGGCGGGCTCACCCCGCGGCGCGTGCCCGAGGAGTCCCTCTCGCCGCACCTGCGGTCGCGGGCGGAGGTGGGGGAGATCTTCCTCGCCTCTCCCGTGCCCGCCACGGTGCTGCGGGCGGCCGTCGTCATCGGCTCGGGCTCGGCGTCCTTCGAGATGCTGCGCTACCTCACCGAGCGCCTGCCCGTCATGGTCACCCCCAGCTGGGTGCACACCCGCACCCAGCCCATCGGCGTCCGGGACGTGCTGCGCTACCTCGTCGGCTCGGCGACCATGCCCGACGACGTCGACCGGGCCTTCGACATCGGCGGTCCCGACATCCTCACCTACCGGGACATGATGCTCCGGTACGCCGCCGTCGCCGGGCTGCGACGGCGGTTCATCGTGCCGGTCCCCATCCTCACCCCCCGGCTCTCCAGCCACTGGGTCGGCCTGGTCACGCCGGTGCCCGCCGCCCTCGCCCGGCCGCTGACCGAGTCGCTGCGCCACGAGGTCGTCTGCCACGAGCACGACATCGCCCGGTACGTGCCCGACGGCCCGGGCCGGCCGCTGCCGTTCGACGAGGCGCTGGCCCTGGCGCTGCGCAGGGTGCGCCAGGCGCAGGTCGCCACGCGCTGGTCCTCCGCCTCGGTGCCCGGCGCCCCCAGCGACCCGCTGCCCACGGACCCGGACTGGGCGGGCGGCAGCCTCTACCAGGACGAGCGGGAGCGTCCCGTAGCGGCGTCCCGGGAGGCGCTGTGGCGGGTGATCGAGGGCATCGGGGGCGAGAACGGCTGGTACTCCTCACCCCTGGCCTGGGCGCTCCGGGGCTGGCTCGACCGGTTCGCCGGCGGGGTCGGGCTGCGCCGGGGGCGGCGGGACACCGAGCGCCTGCGGGTCGGCGACTCGCTGGACTTCTGGCGCGTGGAGGAGATCGAGCCCGGCCGTCTGCTGCGGCTGCGCGCCGAGATGCGGCTGCCCGGCCTGGCCTGGCTGGAGATGTGCGCCGAGACCGGCGACCGGGGCGGCACCGTCTACCGGCAGCGTGCCCTGTTCCACCCGCGCGGGCTGCTGGGCCACGCCTACTGGTGGAGCGTCGCCCCGTTCCACTCCGTGGTCTTCGGCGGCATGGCCCGCAACATCGCCCGGGCCGCCGCGGGCGGCCCGGGCGGGGGCCGTACCGCCGCGCACGCCCCGCGCGTCCGGCGGGCCCTCGCCGGGCGGGGAGCCCGGCGGCGCCGGACGCCCTCCGCACCACCGCACCAGGAGTGACACCCATGACCGTCGCGGTCGTCCTGTTCACCGCGGACCTGCGTCTGCACGACCATCCGCCGCTGTGTGCCGCACTGCGGGCGGCGGACGAGGTGGTGCCGCTGTTCGTCCGCGACCCCGCCGTCCACGCGGCCGGTTTCGACGCGCCGAACCGGGCCGCCTTCCTGGCCGACTGCCTGGCCGACCTGGACTCCTCGCTGCGCCGCCGCGGCGGGCGGCTGGTCGTGCGCTCGGGCCCGGTCGCCCGGGAGGTCCGCGCGGTCGCCGCCGCCTGCGGCGCCACGGAGGTGCACCTGGCCGCGGGCGTCTCCGGCCACGCCCAGCGGCGCGAGGAGCGGCTGCGCCGGGCACTCGGCGCCGACGGGGTGCGGCTGCGCGTGCACGACGCGGTGGTGACCGCCGTCGCGCCGGGTGCCGTGGCCCCGGCGGCCTCCGACCACTTCGCCGTTTTCACCCCCTACTTCCGCCGCTGGTCCGGGCAGGCGCTGCGCCGGCCCCTGCCCGCGCCGGGCGCCGTGCGCGTCCCCGCGGACGTACGCGGTGAGGAGCCGCCGTCCCGCGCCGGGACGGCGGGCCTGTCGCCGGAGATTCCCGAGGGCGGGGAGACGGCGGGGCGGGCCCGGTTCGCACGGTGGGCCCGCACGGACCTGTCCCGCTACGCGGAACGGCACGACGACCTGGCCGGGGACGCGACCTCGCGCCTGTCCCCCTACCTCCACTTCGGGGCGCTGTCGCCGGTGGAGCTGATCCACCGGGCCCGTGCGCTGGGCGGCGCCGGGGCCGAGGCGTTCGAACGCCAGCTGTGCTGGCGCGACTTCCACCACCAGGTCCTCGCCGCCCGGCCCGACGCGTCGGTCCGGGACTACCGCACCCGGCACGACCGGTGGCGCGGCGAGGAGGAGGCGGCCGGGGACATCGCCGCGTGGCGGGAGGGCCGTACCGGCTACCCGGTGGTCGACGCGGGCATGCGGCAACTGCGCACCGAGGGCTGGATGCACAACCGCGCCCGGCTGCTGACGGCGAGCTTCCTGACCAAGACGCTGTACGTGGACTGGCGGATCGGCGCCCGGCACTTCCTGGACCTGCTGGTGGACGGCGACATCGTCAACAACCAGCTGAACTGGCAGTGGGTCGCCGGCACCGGCACCGACTCCCGCCCGCACCGCGTCCTCAACCCGGTGCGCCAGGGCAGGCGTTACGACCCGGACGGCACGTACGTACGGCGCTGGGTGCCGGAACTGGCGGACGTCGGCGCCGGCGCGGTGCACGAACCCTGGCTGCTCCCGGCGGAGCGACGCGCGGTTCTGGGATACCCGGAGCCGGTCGTCGGCCTCGGGGACGGACTGGCCCGTTTCCGGCACGCCCGCGGGCGCGGATGAGAACCGGCCGGCGCATCCACGGCACGGCCGCCGCCGGAAGCACTGCTGTGCGAATGATCGGACGAGAAGGGGTTGCGCATGCCTGGACCGCGGCCGACGGTGGCCGGACCGGCGGAAGGAGACGACGCGACGCTGACCGCCCCCTGGGCCACGAGCGCCGTGGAGACCGTCCTGGAGCACGTGCTCGACGCGCGGCTGCGCCAGGCCCGTGGCGTCGACACGGTGTTCGCCCGCGACATGGCCGAGCGCGTCGCCACCTTCGCCCTGCGGGGCGGCAAGCGGCTGCGGACGGCGTTCGCCTGGTGCGGCTGGCGGGCCGCGGGCGGCTCCGGTGACGCCACGGCGGTGCTGCGCACGGGAGCGGCCCTCGAACTGCTCCAGGCCTGCGCCCTCGTCCACGACGACGTGATGGACGGATCGCCCGTCCGCCGGGGAGGCCCGGCGCTGCACGTGGAGTTCGCCGGGCGGCACCCGGCCGGGCCCGGCACGACGCCGGACGCGCCGGAGACGGTGACCGCCGGGTCGTTCGGCGCGTCGGCCGCCGGGTCGTTCGGCGCGTCGGCCGCCGTGCTCGCGGGCGATCTGGCGCTGGCGTGGGCGGACGACCTGCTGACCGAGACGGCGCTCGGGTCGCCGCACGGCGCCCGGCTGCACCAGGAGTGGCGGGCGATGCGCACCGAGATGGTCGCCGGGCAGTACCGCGACCTGCGCGCCCAGGCGAGCGGGGCCTCCGGGGACGAGGAGGCGCTGGCCATCGCCGCCCTCAAGAGCGCCCGCTACACGGTGGCACGGCCCCTCGCCCTGGGCGCGGCCCTGGCCGGTGCCGACACCCGCACGACGGAGACACTGCGGTCCGCCGGCCACTGCGCGGGGCTGGCCTTCCAGCTGCGCGACGATCTCCTCGGCGCCTTCGGCGACCCGGCGCTGACCGGGAAGCCGGCCGACGACGACCTGCGCTCCCGCAAGCTCACCCCGCTGCTCGCCGCCGCCGTCCGCCTCGCCGGCGCCACCGGCGACCGCGAGGCCGAGCGCGTGCTCGCCCCGGGTGCGCACGACCGCCCGGAGCACATCGTGCGGAAGATGCGGACGGCGCTGGAGCGGACGGGCGCCCGGGCCGAGGTGGAGGCCAGGACCGCGGAGCTGGCGGCCGCCGCCCTGCGGCACTTCGAGGCGACCGGCGCGGAAGCCGGCGTCCGCCGGGAGTTCGCCGCCCTGGTGGAGCGGGCCGCGGGCATCGCCCCGCGCCCCGCCGGGGAGCTCGTATGAGGACGGTGACCGGGCCGACCGACCACGTCGTGGTGGTGGGCGCCGGCCTGTCCGGACTGGCGTGTGCCCTGCATCTGCTGGGCGCCGGGCGCCGGGTCACCCTCGTCGAACGGGACGCGGGTCCCGGCGGCCGGGCCGGCCGGCTGCGGCTCGGCGACTACCTGGTGGACACCGGGCCCACCGTGCTGACGATGCCGCACCTGGCCGACGAGGCGTTCGCGGCCGTCGGCGACAGCCTGGCCCGCCGCGTCGAGCTGGTGCCCCTGCACCCGGCCTACCGCGCCGGCTTCGCGGACGGGACCGCGCTGGACGTGCACACCGACGGCGAGGCCATGGAGTCGGAGGTGCGGCGCTTCGCCGGGCCGGCCGAGGCGGCGGGCTACCGCAGGCTGCGGCACTGGCTGGAGCGGCTCTACCGGGCGCAGATGCGCCGGTTCATCGACACCAACTTCGACTCGCCGTTCCAGCTCGCGCACCCGGACCTGGCCCGGCTCGCGGCGCTCGGCGGCTTCGGGCGGCTGGACGGCCGCATCGGCCGCTTCCTGTCCGACGACCGTCTGCGCCGGGTCTTCTCCTTCCAGGCCCTGTACGCCGGAGTCGCCCCGGCCCGGGCGCTGGCGGCCTACGCGGTGATCGCCTACATGGACACCGTGGCCGGCGTCTTCTTCCCCAAGGGCGGCATGCACGCGCTGCCGCGCGCGATGGCCGACGCGGCGGCCGGCGCCGGTGCCGAGCTGCGCTGGTCGGCCGAGGTGAGCGCGCTGGAACGCTCGGCGGGCCGGGTGCGGGCCGTGCGCCTGGCCTCGGGTGAGCGCATCGCGTGCGACGCGGTGGTGCTCACCTGTGAACTGTCCACCGCGCACCGGCTCGTGGGCCGGGCCCCGGTGCGCCCGGTGCCGCTGCGGCACTCGCCGTCCGCGGTGATCCTGCACGCGGGCACCGACCGGACCTGGTCTCACCTCGCCCACCACACGCTGTCGTTCGGCGCCGCCTGGGAGCGGACCTTCGACGAACTGACCCGCTCGGGGACGCTGATGAGCGACCCGTCGCTGCTGATCACCCGCCCGACGGCACACGACGCCTCCCTGGCGCCGCCGGGCCGCCACCTCCACTACGTCCTGGCGCCCTGCCCCAACACGGCCGTCGGCCCCTCCGCCGACGCCTGGCGGGAGCTGGGCCCGCGCTACCGCGACAGCCTGGTCGCCGAACTGGAGCGGCGCGGCCTGGACGGGTTCGGGGACAGCGTCGAGGAGGAGGCCCTGGTGACCCCGCTCGATTGGACGGCCCAGGGCCACGCGGCGGGCACGCCGTTCTCCGTCTCCCACACCTTCGCCCAGACCGGCCCGTTCCGGCCGCGCAACCTCGTGCGCGGGCTGGACAACGTCGTGCTGGCCGGTTGTGGGACCACGCCCGGCGTGGGCGTACCGACCGTGCTGATCAGCGGGAAACTCGCCGCCGCCCGCGTCACCGGTGTCCCCGGACGGCCCGCCCGGACGACCCGGGCGGCCCGTGCCGCGGACCCCCTCCCGACCGCCCCGAGCAGCGCAGGTGCCCATGACCCGTCGTGAACTGGACGCCGCCGGGATCACCGGCCCCCGCCTGCGCGCCGCCTACACGCGGTGCCGGCGGCTCAACGCCCGGCACGGCCGGACGTACTTCCTGGCCACGCGGTTGCTGCCGCTGGAACGCCGCTCGGCCGTGCACGCGCTGTACGGCTTCGCCCGCTGGGCCGACGACATCGTCGACGACCTGGACCACAACAGCACCCCCGACGAGCGCGACCTGCTGCTGAAGCGGCTGGAGGGCGACCTCGCCCACGCGCTGCGCACCGGCGGCGGCACGGAACCGGTCGTGCGGGCCGTGGCCGACACCGCCGACCGCTACGGCATCGACGTCGCGCTGTTCGCCGACTTCCTGGCCTCCATGCGGGCCGACCTGACCGTCACGGACTACCCGACCTACGCCGACCTGCGGGCCTACATGCACGGCTCGGCCGCGGTGATCGGCCTGCAGATGCTGCCCGTCCTCGGCACGGTCGTGCCGCGCGAGGAGGCCGCACCGCACGCGGCGGCCCTCGGCGTGGCGTTCCAGCTGACCAACTTCCTGCGGGACGTGGGCGAGGACCTGGACCGGGGCCGGGTCTATCTGCCCGCCGACCTGCTCGCCGCGCACGGGGTCGACCGGGCCCTTCTGGAGTGGAGCAGGCGCAGCGGGCGCCCCGATCCGCGGATCCGGGCGGCGCTCGTCGCGGCCGAGGACCTGACCAGGGACGTGTACCGGACGGCGGAGCCGGGCATCGCCATGCTCGACCCGCGGGTACGGCCCTGTATCCGCGCCGCGTTCACGCTGTACGGCGGCATCCTCGACGCGATCGCGCGGCAGGACTACACCGTGCTGCACCGCCGCGCGGTGGTGCCCCGCCGCCGGCGGGCGGCCACCGCCGCGGCCGGTGTCCTGCGGGTGGCCGGCGCGCGGTGGCGCGCCCGGCTGCCGCACGCGGCGCCCGTGCCGGGCTTCACGCTGCCGGAAGGGAAGGAGACGGGCCGTGGCTGACCGACGCGGGAAGACACGCTGGACCTCACCGCTGCGGCGGCGCCGCGGCCCCGGCTGGGCGGAGCAGGCGCCGACCTGGCGCGCGGCCCGCCCGGCGCTGATCGCCGGCGCGCTCGAGCGGGCCTCCGCCCGGCCCTCCGGCAACTGGTTCGTGGTGGGCGCCTCCCGGGACGTGCGCCCGGGAGGCGGCCCGTACGGCAGGACCGTCGGCGGGGTGGAGGTGGTGCTGTGGCGTTCGCCGGAGGGTGAGCTGCGCGGCGGCTCCGGTGTCTGCCCGCACCTGGGGGCCCCGTTGCGGAAGAGCCGGGTGGTGTGCGGCACGCTGGTGTGCCACTGGCACGGACTGGCCCTGGACGGCTCCCCGTTCGCGGGCTGGCAGCCGTACCCGGTGCACGACGACGGGGTGCTGGTGTGGGTGCGGCTGGACGCGGTCGGCGGTGAGGAGCCGACGGAGCTGCCCGTGGTTCCGGCGCGGCCCGCGGCGGGCAGCGGGGTGGACGCGGTGTTCTCCGCGTCCGGGCGGTGCGAGCCGCAGGACGTGGTGGCCAACCGGCTCGACCCGTGGCACGGCTCCTGGTTCCACCCGTACTCGTTCGTCGACCTGAGGGTCGCCCGGGAGCCGCGGGGCGAGGAGGACGACGCCTTCGCCGTGGACGTCTCCTTCCGCGTGGCGGGCCGTCTGGTCGTGCCGGTGCGGGCGGAGTTCACCGCGCCGGAGCCGCGCACGGTCGTCATGCGCATCGTCGACGGCGAGGGCGCCACGTCCGTGGTGGAGACCCATGCCACGCCGCTGACCGCCGAGGGCGACCCGCGCCCGCGCACGGCGGTGATCGAGGCGGTGGTCGCCGCCTCGGACCGCCGCGGCTTCGCGCTGGCCCGGGCCGCCGCGCCCGTCCTGCGCCCCCTGATGCGGCGCACCGCCGGGCGCCTGTGGCGTGACGACCTGGCCTACGCCGAGCGGCGCTGGGCACTGCGCAGCACCGGGCGCTTCCCCGGATGATCCGGCGTACCCGGGCCGGACGGGCCTGCGGGGGGGGCGCCCCGGGCCCGTCCGGCGGTTCGGGTCAGCGGGCCGGGCGTCCCGCGAGCGCGTTGAGGGCCCGCAGCACCGGGGAACGGCCCGCCCGGGGCACGGTCCACAGCACCTGGCCGCGCACGCCCCACCCGGCGAGCAGGGCGTTGGAGGCCAGGAACCCGGTGGTGGCGGCACGTTCCATCAGGGCCACGGGCAGGTCGCAGCGGATCCCGTCGCCGGCCAGTGTCAGCCAGGGGTGCGGGGAGCGCACGGTGGGCCTGCTCCCGTGGGTGCCGGCCCGGAACAGCGGACAGTCCTCGCGCCACTCGTGCCGGGCGTCGACGACACGCGCCTGACGGGTCTCCGGGTACACCCGCCGCAGTTGCCCGAGCAGGTCGTCCTGCACGGTCTGCGGGTCCGCGCCGGCGGCGACGGCGTAGGCGTGCAGTTCCACGACCGAACCACCGTTCTTCTCGGCCCAGCGGGCGGCCTCGCCCTCGTAGCGGTCCAGGACGCTGATGTTGTCCAGGCCGCCGTAGCCGCTGGTACCGAGGAAGCCGGGGCGGTCGGCGTGGACCGGCCGGTCGAGCCAGTACCGGGAGACGAGGAACGGCGGGGCGGTGCGCAGGGCGGCGACGTCCTCGCGCCAGGGGCCGGTGCCCAGGCCCGGCGAGGCGGCGACGAGCTGCCGCAGTCCCACGGTGTCGAGGGCGAGCACCACCGCGTCGTACCGGTCGGCGCCGGTGCCGCTGCGCACCTCCGCTCCGCCGCTGCCGGCCGGGTCCACGCCGTGGACGGGGGTGCCGGTGCGCAGGTCGGTGCCCAGGCGCCGGAGGTACTCCCCGAGCGGCTCCCACAGGGCCTGCGGGAAGGGCTCGTCCGGCACGTCGAAGAGGAGCCCTTCCGCCGAGCCCAGGAAGTAGATGTGGAACATCAGCATCAGCTCGGCGGCGGACAGTTCGCGCGGGTCGGCGAAGAAGCTGCGCGAGAACACCTCGAAGGCCAGGTGGTGCGCGGCCTCGGGGAAGTGGACGCGGTCGAGGAAGGCGGTCGCGCCGACCCCGTCGAAGCGCTCGTACACCTCCGGCACGCGCACGTCCAGCAGCGGCAGCGCCGCCCGGGCGTCCATCGCGGCCAGGTCGCGCAGGCCGAAGGTGGGGCTGAGCGCGACGAAGCCGAGGGCGCTCAGGGGCGGGGTGCGCGGGACGCGGGCGAAGCTGTCGGTCAGTCCGCCGCTGTGCCGCAGGGGGTAGTCGGGCAGCGGGGTGAGGCGGTCGAGGTCGGGGTCGGTGCGCCGCAGCAGGCCGCGCAGGTTGTAGTACTGGCGGAAGAAGGCGTGGAAGCCGCGGCTCATGGTGGCCTCGGAGCCGTCGGCCAGCCGGGTCCGGTGACCGGCGAGGCGGCCGCCCAGGGACTCCTCGCGTTCGTAGAGGGTGACCCGGGCGCCGCGTTCGGCCAGTCCGGTGGCGGCGGCGAGACCGGCGATCCCGCCGCCGACCACGGCGACCGACGGCGCGTCGGCGGGGTCGAACCGGTCGCGCCCGGGCGCGGGCATCAGCACCTCGGCCTTGCGGTCCCGGCCGCGGCGGGCGGCGGCGGGCGTCATCGGGCGGCCTCCTCTGCCACGGCCGGGGCGGTGCGGGCGACGAAGGTGTGGGTGATGCCGGTCTGCCAGCCGGCCAGGGGCAGGGCGCGCGCATGGGTGAACCCGGCGCGGGTCAGCCGGGCGGTGAAGGCGGGCGCGGTGTCGAAGGCGAGGACGCTGCGGTACAGGTGCCGGTACAGGGCACGGTCGCCGGTGAGCGTGCCCGCCGGGACGATCACCGCCCCGCACACGGCCGTCCACAGGGCCCGGTGCGCCGGCGAGCCGCCGAGGCTGTACTCGTGGACGGCCAGGCGCCCGCCCGGCCGCAGCAGACCCCGCACCGAGCGCAGCACCACGTCCGGGTCGGAGACGTTGCGGAACAGGTAGGCGGCGAAGACCGCGTCGAACGGGCCTTCCTCCGCCGTCGTCAGCTCCTCGGCGCTCAGGTGCAGGAAGCGCACCTGAGGGGGCCACGGTTTGGCCAGGGCTCGCCGCAGCATGCCGGCGGAGGCGTCGACGGCGGTGATCCGCGCCCGGGGCGCGGCCCGCAGCAGGGCCCGGGTGGAGGCGCCGGTGCCGCACCCGAGGTCCAGGACGTGCAGCCCGGCCCCGTCCCGGGGCAGCCGCAGCCGGCGGGCCGAGCGGAGCAGGTCGGTGCGGTAGCCGGGGCTGAGGGCGGTGAGCCGGTCGTAGGTGTGGGACGCGTGGTCGAAGGCGCGTGCCAGGTCGTGGTCGCGCAGCAGGGTCATCGGGGGCTCTCTCCGGTTCCTGGGGCGGGGTGGGGTCGGCTTCGGGGGGCGGGGTGGGTTCGGCTTCCGGGGCTTCCGGGGGCGGGGTGGGTCCGGCGGGGCAGGAAGGGCAGTTCGGCCGCGGTGCGGAGCATCGGGCCCACCGGGGTTCGCAGTCCGATGCCCCACTCCTCCCGCAACGAGGTGGTGCCGTCGAGGAAGCGCAGCAGGCGGTGCGTCGGTGTCCGGCGGAACAGGCCGGTGAAGAACGCGGGGCCGTCGACGCGCCCGGTGTCCAGGGCCCGCAGCAGCACCGCGTCCATGGCGAGCGCCCGGCGTCCGTGCGGGGGTGGCACGGTGCCGCGGCCGTCGCGCAGGGCGGCGGCGATGGCCCGGCTGTGCCGCTGTGCGGGGGCGAAGGTGTAGCCGGTGGCGGGGCGGGTCGCGCCGCCCGCGGTCCCGATCCGGAAGACGGCCTTGCCGGCCCGCCGGGGGAAGCGCGCGTCGGTCATGGGGATGACGCCCTGTTCCGCCGCCTCCACGCCGAACGCGCCGAGAGCGAGCACCTCGCGGGCGTAGTGCCCGAGGGCGGCCTCGTACGCCTCGGTGGTCAGCGGTGTCCGGGAGAACTCGGTGTACTCCACGAGCGCCCGGTCGGGAGCGAGCGGGAGGACGTAGCCGAAGGCGAGGCCGTGCCGGGGCTGGGGCACGCGGAAGTCCATGAGGTCGGCGACCCCGGTCTCGAACCGGTCGGCGGCGGTACGGACGAACCAGCCGCGGAAGTGCTGCAGCAGCTGTGTCCTGGCCGGGGGGAGGGCGGGCAGGGGCCGCGAGTCGAACACGTGGCGGGCGCGCAGGGTCAGGGTCCGGCCGTCGGGGTCCGTGCAGCGCACCTCGGCGCCACCGGGTACGTCGCGCACGGTGTCCGCCGTCGCCCGCAGCAGCCGTCCGCCGGGCGCCTGCGCGAGCCGCGCGTGCACCAGCCGTTCGAACGCCGTGGAGCGCACCATGCGGTAGCGCGCCGGGGCCGGGTCGAGGGTGAGCGCGTCGCCGTCGGGGCCGTGCACGCGCAGGAGGGGCCAGGTGGCGGTGACGGCCTCCTCGAAGTCGCCGGGGCCCTCGTCCCAGTAGCACCAGGTCCGTTCCGCCGGCCGGAGGGGGCCGTCCGGCGGTTCGACCACGGTGACGGTCGTGTCGCCGGTCCCGGTCAAACGGTGCGCGAGACCGAGACCGGCGGCGCCGCCCCCGACGACCACCACGTCCGAGGTGAGGTCCCCGTCCGAGGTGAGGTCCTCGTCCGAGCTGTCGTCGGCGGCGCGGATCACCGGGCCCCTCGCTGTGCGCCGACCGCGGCCCGCGCGCCGATCACGTCCACTCTCCGCTCCCACCACCGGGCCGACGACACCACTGCGCTCCGCTTCGCTCCTTCACCGCTTCGGGCCGGGGGGCGGGGCTGGATGCACCGGCACCGTGCCGCAGCCCGCGCCGCCGCTCGCGCCCGGCACTCCGCATCGCGGCTCGGCACCGTCGCCTCCGTCACCACCTCCGCACCACCGCCTCCGCACTACCGCGACACGACCGACTCCAGGACCGCGACCGCTTCGGCCAGGCCCGTCGGACGCGGCAGCCCCGGCACCGCCCGGCCGCCGGACCAGCCGGGCCCGATCGTCAGGACGACCGGCTTGCGACGGGCACCGCGCACCCCCCATTCCATCGCGGCGACATGCTGCGCGAGCGGACGACTTGCCGTGCCGCGTGACTGCGCCCACAGCGCCACCGCGGCCGGTCCCGTCCTGCGGACGGCCGTGACGAGCGACTCCACGGGCAGGGCCGCGCCGAACATCCGCACCGGCAGCCCCCGTTCGGCCAGCGCCGCGGCCAGCACCTCCAGCGGAAGCGTGTGGCTCTCCCCCGGGACGCACGCGAGCACCGTGAGGGCGCCGGGGCGGTCGGCGACCGGGACGGGGGCGCTGCGCCGCAGGGCGCCGGAGACGTGCCAGGACAGGAAGTGCTCGACCTCGACGTACTTCTCGCCGGAGCTCTCCCACTTGCGGCCGACGGCCTGGAGCGTCGGCATGATCACCTCCGTCCAGGCGGTGACCAGCCCGTGCTCGTCGATCGCGGCCTGGAGCAGTTGATCCAGCGCGGCGGCGTCGAGGCGCAGGGCGGCACGGGCGATGCCCTTGCACTCCTGGCGCACGTCGCCCAGCCGCAGCCCGCTGCCGGCCCGGCTCCCGGACCCGCCACGGCCCCGGCCGGCGGCCGTGGCGCGCGGGCCCGCCTGCGCCGAAGCCCTCGCGGGGCGTCCGCCCGGGCTCCCTTCCGGGCCCCTTGCCATGGGTGCTTCCGGACCCGCCTCCACACCCGCTTCGGGGCCCGCTGGAGCCTCCGGGTCCGCCTCCCGCCGTACATCGCCCCGCACCATGCGCGCCGCTTCGGCGGGCGGTATCCCGGTAGCCGTCAGGGCGCACATCCGCTCAAGGCGTGCCACGTCCCCGGCGGTCCACCGCCGGTGCCGCCCGCCGGTGTGCGCGTCGGGGCCGAGCCCGTAGCGGCGGTCCCAGGTGCGGACTGTGGTCGGCGCCACCCCCAGCCGCCTGGCCACCTCCCCGGTGGTCAGACCGCCGCCGACCTGTGCGGCGTCCGCCGGCACGCCCTCTCCACGCCGTCCCTGTGCAGCCATACCACCCACTGTACGACGCACAAACGACGCACGTTGTCCTGCGTCGTTTGTGCGCCGAACACTGGCGTCGAGCGCAGGGTCGCCGCTTCCCACAGCGCGACCGGTGCGGTTCGGCGGACGGCCTCCCGTCCGCACGACGCCCGGCAGGAGGAACCAGGCCATGACCACCCACACACGACTGACGGACCTGGCACCGCTCACCGAGGAGACCCGCTACGAGGAGGAACTGGCCCGGGGCCTCCTCGCCGCCGACGAGGAGGCGTTCGCCGCGATCTACCGCCGCTGGGGCTCGCTCGTCCACACCATGGCCACCCGGCTGCTCGGCGACACCCACGAGGCGGAGGACGTCACCCAGCAGGTCTTCATCGGCGCCTGGCGCGGCCGGGCCGGCTTCCGCCCGGAACGAGGACCGCTCGGCGCCTGGCTGGTCGGCATCACCCGCCGCAAGATCGTCGACGCGCTGGCGGCCAGGACCAGGCGCCTGACGCTCATCGACTCGGCGGCCCACCGGACCGACCCCGACGCGGGGCACGGCGCCACCGCACCGGACCGCGTCCTGGACCGGGTGCTGCTCGTCGACGCCCTGTCCCGTCTGCCGCGCCCCCAGCGGGAGGTGCTCTGCATGGCGTTCTACGAGGACCTGACGCAGGCACAGATCGCGGACCGGACCGGCCTGCCCCTGGGCACGGTCAAGAGCCACGCCCGCCGCGGCCTGCACCGCCTGCGCGTGGTGATCGAGCAGTCCGCGGCGCCCGGCCCGGGCGCGTGAGAAACGGCACACGAGCCCGCCCGGCCGCGCATCCAAGGCGGCCACCACCCCCGAAACGGGACCGAGACTCCGCACCGTACGGAGACTCCTTTCGAAGGGACGATCCCCATGAACTCCCGATTCCCCCTCGCCCTCGCAGCCTCCGCCGGCGCCTGCGCCCTGGCCCTCGGAGCGGCCGCCCCGGCCCTGGCCGACCAGCAGGACAAGGCGATGGTGTCCGTCTTCCACGGCATCCCCGGACTGACCGTGGACGTGTACGCCAACGGCGACGAACTGCTCAGCGACTTCAAGCCGGGCACGGTGACGGACCCGCAGTCCCTCGACGCCGGTACCTACGACATCAAGATCTTCGAAGCGGGCAAGGGTCCTTCGGGCACCCCGGCCCTGCAGAAGAAGGTCGAGGTGCCCGAGGGCGGCAACGCCACGGTCGCCGCGCACCTGACCGCCGACGGCAAGCCCCGGCTGACGGCCTTCACCGAGGACGTCTCCGAGGTCGGCGCTGGCAAGTCGCGTGTGACGGTCCGCCATGTCGCGGCCGCGCCCGCCGTGGACGTCCGGGCCGGCGGACAGCCCGTCTTCACCGGCCTGACCAACCCGAAGCAGGACACCGCCGAGGTCGACGCGGGCACGGTCGACGCCGACGTGGTGCTGGCCGGCACGAACACCGTGGCCATAGGCCCGGCCGACCTGCCCCTGAAGGAGGGCACCAGCAACGTCGTCTACGCCTGGGGCAGCGCGAACGACAAGAACCTGGCCCTGGCGACCCAGTCGTTCAGCGGCATGGCCTCGGCTCCCCGAGCGGTGCACGCGGGCGGCAGCGGCGCCGCCGTCACCCCGAACTCCTCCGAGACATGGCCGGCGTGGGCCGCCGCGGCCGGTGTGGTGACGCTGACGGGCGTCCTGACGGCCCGCCGCTTCGCCGGCCGGCGTGGGTGACGGCGGGCGACGGCGCCCGGCCCCGATCCTGGCGGCTGCCGCACTGGCAGCCGCCGTCGGCCTCCCGGGCCCGCCGCCGGAACAGCCCGCTCCATCACGGGACTTCGCGGCGGCCGCCTCGGCCCCGGCCCCGCGGCCACCCGCCACGTCGGACGAACGCCCGCCCCGGCGGATCCTGCTGGCCGAGGTGGACCTCGACGCACGCGTGACACCGGTGGGCGTGACCGCCCAGGGCGACATGACCGTCCCGGACGACCCGGCCACGGCCGGCTGGTACCGCTACGGCCCGGCCCCCGGCAGCGCCCAGGGCTCGGCCGTGCTGGTCGGCCACGTCGACACGGACTCCGGCGACCTGGGCGAATTCGCCGCGCTGCACGACGTCCGCCGGGGTCACCGGGTGGAGGTACGCCGCACGGGGGCGGCCCCGGCGCACTACCGGATCGCCTCCCGCGTCACGGTCCCCAAGGACGACCTGCCCCCCTCGGCGTTCCGCCGCACGGGCCCGCCCGTCCTCACCCTCATCACCTGCGCGCCCCCGTACGTCCCCGAGCGCGGCGGCTACTTCAACAACCACGTCGTCACGGCGGAGCCCATCGCATCCGGGAGGCCGCAGTGACCCACGTGGACCCCTCCCACCTGGTCGAACTGGCCTTGGGCAGCGCCCCCCGCACCCCCGCCGACACCGAGGCGCTCGACCACATCGACCGCTGCGCCCGCTGCCGCGACGACCTCCTCACGATGACCCGCGTGGTCGAGGCGGCCCGCACGGCGGAACTGATCGACCTGCCGGCACAACCCCCGGAACACGTCTGGCGCCGGATCGCCCGGGACCTGTCCGCAGAACCGACGGCACCCGAACGCCTCCGGCGCACCCCGGACCACCGGAAGTACGCCCTCCTCGCCCTGCCGGCCCTCGCGACAGTCGCCGCCGTCACCGCCGCGCGCTGTTCTCGGCATCGACGTTTGACACAAGGCGCTTCTCAAGAGCCTCGCTGGCTTCCGGGCCAGTAACTCGGAGTGAGCCCGACACGTCTGCGCTCCAAGGCTGAACTGCCGCTTGCCCACCAGCCCATCGAGAGCAGAAGTCTCCAACAAAGGGCACCACGCGGCCCATCAGCAGTGGCCCCTGCCGACGACTCGAGCGAGACGTCGACAGAGGGCCACATGTTCAGAGCGACCTAGTGTTTTCACCGCCGCCAGCACCCGTCGAGGAAAGCCTTCACTCCGGCCAGCAGTTCGACTTCCGTCACATCTCCGGGATCCCGCGCGGCCTCATCCGCCACGAAGTCCTCCACGACGTAGAAGAGTTCGTTCAGAAGGGCGACAAGTTCTGGCAAGGTGCTCGTCGTCAAGTCCGCGATGGCCGCGGCCAATCCGGCGCTCGAGCACATCCACCTGACCGCCACGGCCGCTGATCTGCGCCTCGTGGAGGGGAACGGGCAAGGGCTCACCTCCGAAGAGGTGAGCCCTTGATGACCTGCGCGTTCGCCGGATCAGTGGGATGGCGTCAAGCCGGAGCGGCACATCTGAAATCAGACAGAGTTTCGACACATTGACGGCGTGGCCTGTGCGAGGGCCCGCAGAGTCGACGCCATGTCCCGAGCGCCGAATGACCACTGGCGGCGCCTGTTGACTGCCCCCGACAGTCCACCTCGCTTTCGCCGGGCAAGTACCGCCCGGTGCCACCGGTCACAGACAGCAGAAATGAACCATCCTGGTGCGTGCCGGTCACCCGGTCACACGTTGAAGCGGAACTCCACCACGTCCCCGTCCTGCATGACGTAGTCCTTGCCCTCCATGCGCGCCTTGCCCTTCGCGCGGGCCTCGGCGACCGAGCCGGCCTCGACCAGGTCGTCGAAGGAGATGACCTCCGCCTTGATGAAGCCCTTCTGGAAGTCCGTGTGGATCACGCCGGCGGCCTCGGGGGCCGTGGCGCCCTTCTTGATCGTCCAGGCGCGGGATTCCTTGGGGCCGGCCGTGAGGTACGTCTGCAGGCCGAGCGTGCGGAAGCCGACGTGGGCCAGGGTCGCCAGGCCGGGCTCCTCCTGGCCGACGGACTGGAGGAGTTCCAGGGCCTCGTCCTCGTCGAGCTCGGCGAGGTCCGCCTCCAGCTTGGCGTTGAGGAAGATCGCCTCGGCCGGGGCGACCAGGGCGCGCTGCTCGTTCTTGAAGTCCTCGTCGGTCAGCTCGTCCTCGTCGACGTTGAAGACGTAGAGGAACGGCTTGGTGGTGAGCAGGTGCAGGTCGTGCAGGAGTTCGGCGCGCTCGGTGCCCTGGACGATGCCCTGGGAGAAGAGGGTGTCGCCCTTCTCCAGGATCTCCTTGGCCTCCTCGACGGCCTTGACCTTCGGCGCGACGTCCTTCTTGATCCGCGACTCCTTCTGCAGGCGCGGCAGGACCTTCTCGATGGTCTGCAGGTCGGCGAGGATCAGCTCGGTGTTGATCGTCTCGATGTCGTCCTTGGGCGAGACCTTGCCGTCGACGTGGACGACGTTCTCGTCCTTGAAGGCGCGGATGACCTGGCAGATCGCGTCGGACTCGCGGATGTTCGCCAGGAACTTGTTGCCCAGGCCCTCGCCCTCGGACGCGCCGCGCACGATGCCCGCGATGTCGACGAAGTCGACCGTGGCCGGCAGGACCCGCTGCGAGGAGAAGATCTCGGCCAGTTTCGTCAGGCGCGGGTCGGGGACGCCGACCACGCCGACGTTGGGCTCGATCGTGGCGAACGGGTAGTTGGCCGCCAGCACGTCGTTCTTGGTCAGGGCGTTGAACAGGGTCGACTTGCCGACGTTGGGCAGGCCGACGATTCCGATCGTGAGCGACACGTTGCGACTTCCC
The DNA here is from genome assembly GCF_040303825.1 of Streptomyces sp. NPDC094143. Classification (NCBI taxonomy): domain Bacteria; kingdom Bacillati; phylum Actinomycetota; class Actinomycetes; order Kitasatosporales; family Streptomycetaceae; genus Streptomyces; species Streptomyces sp. NPDC094143. The sequence goes on along the minus strand of NZ_JBEOTZ010000015.1, from coordinate 15,417 downwards.
GTGAGTGGAGAGGGCCAGGCGGCCAGGAGACCGGCCGATCCACCAGTCTACGGCGTGCCCGGAACCGCCCCGGGAGGCGTATCGAACGCTTGGCCAAGCCTCGGTCCTCGGCGTGTCTCTCGGGCTATTCGGCATATTGAACGACCTAAGTTAGTGCGGTGGAGCAATACAGGACGCGACCTGCCCAGTACGGACCGCGACGTGACCGGCCGAGGCCACCCCTGCCGCCGCAGGTGAAACGGGGGGCGGGTGGCGCTCCCGCGCGAGCGGGCGGCGGGCCCGCACGCCCGGCGCGGCCGCCGGGGGCCCAGCGCCGTCCCGCGCCGGGGCGGCGGCCGGCCCTCGCCCCGGCGGCCGTGGGCCGGCTGCCGAACCCGCGGCTGACCGGGCTGGGCAGCGGGCTGTTCTGCGCGGTGGTGATGTTCCTGCTGGGCGCGCTGTGCGCCGCGCTGTTCGGGGCGTCCCTGACGGCGTACGGCGTGCTGTTCCTGCCGGTGTGCGTGCTGACCGCCGTGTGGGTGCGCCCGGGCGACCTGATGACCGCGCCCGTCGTCGTGCCCATCGCGTTCGCCGTGGGGCTGCTGCCGGTGGCCGAGGGCGACGGCGGGAGCAGGCTGATGGGGCTGGTCACCGCGCTCGCCACCCAGGCCGGATGGCTGTACGGAGGGACGCTCGTCGCCGGCCTGATCGTGATCGTCCGGCGGATCCGGCTGGTGCACCGCAGGAGGACGGCAGCGGCGGCGGGCGGCCGTCCGGCGGTGTGACCCACCTCCGGCGGCCCGCCTTCCCGGGCCCCGTCAGGCCCTGAGGCCGGGTCCGGCCTAATGCCCCGCCGCCCGCATCGCCGCTCCCACGATGCCCGCGTTGTTCTGCAGCTGCGCCGGGACGATCTCCGCCTTGATGCCCTCGATGTGGGGCAGGAACTTGTGGGCCTTGCGGCTGACGCCGCCGCCGATGATGAACAGCTCCGGCGAGAACAGCATCTCGACGTGGGCCAGGTACTTGCGCACCCGGTGCTCCGCCCAGTGCTCCCACGACAGGTCGTGGTCCTCGCGGGCCTTGCTGGAGGCCCGCTTCTCCGCGTCGTGCCCGTCCAGCTCCAGGTGGCCCAGTTCCGTGTTCGGGACGAGGACGCCGTCGACGAAGAGCGCGCTGCCGATGCCCGTGCCGAACGTCAGCAGGATCACCGTGCCCTGCCGGCCGCGGCCGGCTCCGAAGTGCATCTCGGCGACGCCCGCCGCGTCCGCGTCGTTCACCACCGTCACCGGCAGCCCGCCCAGCCGCTCGCCGAGCAGCGCACGCGCGTCCGTGTCGATCCAGCCGGCGTCGACGTTGGCCGCCGTACGGATCGTGGCCCCGTCGGTCACCACGCCCGGGAACGTGACCCCGACGGGTCCCGTCCAGCCGAAGTGGTCGACGACCTGCTTGACGCCGTCGGCCACCCCGTCGGGCGTGGCCGGGTGCGGGGTGAGGACCTTGTGGCGCTCCTGCGCCAGGTCGCCCTTGTCCAGGTCCACCGGGGCACCCTTGATCCCGGAACCGCCGATGTCCACGCCGAAGATCTGCATGGCCCTACGTTACGACGTGGGACTGGCGGTCACAGGCCGGACGGTCATCCCGCCCGGCCCGCCCCGGCAGCTCCCCGATCACTTCGCACCTGCTTCGCGAAGCGTCCGCGATCACTCCGCGGAACGTTCACCCGAAGCGGCGCCGCCCCGCCCGGCGACCAGTGCGGCCGCCTCCTCGCGCAGGTCGCGGCGCAGCTCCTTGGGCAGGGAGAACGTGATGGACTCCTCGGCCGCCTTGACGATCTCGACGTCCTCGAAGCCGCGCTGGGAGAGCCACTCCAGGACCTGCTCGACCAGGACCTCCGGCACGGACGCGCCCGAGGTGACGCCGACGGTGGAGACGCCCTCCAGCCAGGCCTCGTCGATCTCGTCGGCGAAGTCCACGAGGTGGGCGGCGCGGGCCCCGGCGATCTTGGCGACCTCGACCAGGCGCTTGGAGTTGGAGGAGTTGCGCGAGCCGACCACGATCACCAGGTCCGACTCGGCGCCCATCTGCTTCACGGCCAGCTGGCGGTTCTGCGTGGCGTAGCAGATGTCGTCGCTGGGCGGGGAGATGAGCTGCGGGAACTTGTCCTTCAGGGCGTCGACGGTCTCCATGGTCTCGTCGACGGAGAGCGTGGTCTGGGAGAGCCAGACGACCTTGGACGGGTCGCGGACCTCGACCTTGGCGACGTCGCCCGGGCCGTCGACGAGCTGGATGTGGTCGGGGGCCTCGCCGGAGGTGCCGATGACCTCCTCGTGGCCCTCGTGGCCGATCAGGAGGATGTCGTAGTCCTCCTTGGCGAAGCGGACCGCTTCCTTGTGGACCTTGGTGACCAGCGGGCAGGTGGCGTCGATGGTGGCGAGCTTGCCGCGCTCGGCCTCCTCGTGGACGACGGGGGCCACGCCGTGGGCCGAGAACATCACGATGTTGCCCGGCGGCACCTCTTCCGTCTGCTCGACGAAGATCGCGCCCTTCTTCTCCAGGGTCTGCACGACGTACTTGTTGTGGACGATCTCGTGGCGGACGTAGACCGGGGCGCCGTACTGCTCCAGCGCTTTCTCTACGGCGATCACGGCGCGGTCCACGCCCGCGCAGTAGCCACGGGGGGCGGCGAGCAGGACACGGCGGCCAGGCGAAGCAGACATGCGTCCCATCGTAAGGCCGCGTTCGGCGGGTCGGAGATCGCGTCCGTGCGGAGTGCCCGGGAAGACTGAACGAACGCGGCGCGTGTGGCGAAAGGCGGAGGCGGGCCACGATGGCGGAGACGGGCACGGGGGCCATCACGGCCGACGGGGAGCACGCGCTGCGGCGCAGTCTGGGCTTCCGGGACCTGGTGGTCCACGGGCTGCTGTTCATCGCGCCGATGGCTCCGGTCGGCGTGTTCGGCACGCTGGACGCCAGGTCACACGGGGCGGTGCGGCCGGCGGCCGGGCCGGTGCTGGTGATCCAGGAGTGACGCGGGGTCACGGCCCCGCCCCCGGCGGCCTGAACGACCGGGCCCGCCGGGCGGCAACGCAACAGCGCCCCGCGCCCGGCCGGCCGACCGGCCGGGCCTCGCGCCGCCGGGCGACTGTGCACGCCGATACCTTCGGCCGGGCCCCGCACCCGGGCGTCTGACGCGCGGCGGCCGGCTGCGCGGCCGCTGTGTCAACTCGGCCGGGCAGCGGGGCCCGCGCGGCCGGCCGGCCAGGCCCGCGCGGCCGAGCGGACCCGGCCTGCCCGGCCCCCGGTCCCCGGTCCCTCGGTGGCCGACGGACCGGACCCGCGCCCCTCCCCCCGGGCTTGCTGTCGACCAGCCCCGCCGATCCGGTCCCCCAGCCGGCTGATCGGGATTGTCGGCGGGGCCCACTACGCTCGCGGGCATGGCTGTGAACACGACTCCGGAATCCCCGCTGCCCGTCGGTGAGGTGTCGCGGCTCATCGGGGGGTGGATCGACCGGCTCGGGGCGGTGTGGGTCGAGGGGCAGATCACGCAGTTGTCGCGGCGGCCGGGTGCCGGTGTGGTGTTCCTGACGCTGCGGGACCCGTCGTACGACATCTCCGTCAGCGTGACCTGCTACCGGCAGGTGTTCGACACCGTCGCGGACGTGGTGAGCGAGGGCGCCCGGGTCGTGGTGCTGGCGAAGCCCGAGTGGTACGCCCCGCGCGGGCAGCTGTCGCTGCGGGCCGCCGAGATACGGCCCGTGGGCGTCGGGGAGCTGCTGGCCCGGCTGGAGCAGCTGAAGAAGGCCCTGGCGCGCGAGGGGCTGTTCGCGCCGGAGCGCAAGAAGCCGCTGCCCTTCCTGCCGCAGCTGATCGGGCTGGTCTGCGGCCGGGCCTCGGCCGCGGAGCGGGACGTGCTGGAGAACGCCCGGCACCGCTGGCCCGCCGTCCGCTTCGAGGTGCGCAACGTCGCGGTGCAGGGCGTGCACGCCGTGCCGCAGGTCGTGCAGGCCGTCAAGGAGCTCGACGCGCTCGACGACGTGGACGTGATCATCGTCGCCCGGGGTGGCGGCAGCGTGGAGGACCTGCTGCCGTTCTCCGACGAGCAGCTGATCCGCACGGTCGCGCAGTGCCGTACGCCCGTGGTGTCGGCCATCGGCCACGAGCCGGACAACCCGCTGCTGGACCACGTGGCGGACCTGCGGGCCTCGACCCCGACCGACGCCGCCAAGAAGGTAGTGCCGGACGTCGGCGAGGAGTACGAGCGCGTGCGGCTGCTGCGGGACCGGGCCCGGCGGTGTGTGGCGGCGCTGCTGGACCGGGAGGAGCGCGGCCTGGCGCACGCGCTCGCACGGCCGTCGATACAGGACCCGCACCGGATGATCGACGAGCGGGCCGACCACGTGGCGGACCTGCTCGACCGCGGCCGGCGCTGCCTGCGGCACCAGCTGGACCGCGCCGACTCCGAGCTGGCGCACACGCACGCGCGCGTGGTGGCCCTCTCCCCCGCCGCGACCCTGAAGCGCGGGTACGCCGTGCTGCAGAGGGCGGACGGGCACGCGGTCCGCGACCCGGGCGAGGTGGAGGCCGGCGAGGCCCTGCGCGCGCGGGTCTCCGAGGGTGAGTTCTCCGTACGAGTCGACACATAGGGTGGGTGGATGACCAGCGAGGTGGAGCAGGCGCCGGGTACGGCCGAGGCGCTCGGGTACGAGCAGGCGCGGGACGAGCTGATCGAGGTCGTCCGCCGTCTGGAGGCGGGCGGTACGACGCTGGAGGAGTCCCTGGCGCTCTGGGAGCGGGGCGAGGAGCTGGCCAGGGTGTGCCGGCGCTGGCTGGAAGGGGCGCGGGCGCGGCTGGACGCGGCGCTGGCGGAGGAGGCCGCGGAGAGCGAGGACGCGGAGTAGCCCTCCGGGAACCGGTGCGGGATCTCTGTGAAGTCGATCACCGCATCCCAGATTTGATTGAACGTTGAACTTCATTGGCGTACGGTCGCAGACGTCAGCCGGTCCGGCACCCCGGACCCGACGTACACCCCGAGAAGGTTTTCGTTCATGTCTCTCGTCCTTGACCCCGCAGCCCAGGACCTCCTGTTCCGCGAGGCCCGCACCGCCAACACCTTCACCGACGAGCCGGTGACGGACGAGCAGGTGCAGGCGATCTACGACCTGGTCAAGTACGGCCCGACCGCCTTCAACCAGACCCCGCTGCGCATCACCCTGGTCCGCTCCCCCGAGGCCCGCGAGCGCCTGGTCGCCCACATGGCCGAGGGCAACCGGGCCAAGACAGCGACCGCCCCGCTGGTCGCGATCCTCTCCGCGGACAACGAGTTCCACGAGGAGCTGCCGCACCTGTTCCCGGCCTTCCCGCAGGCCAAGGACGCCTTCTTCGCCGAGCGCCCGGTGCGCGAGGGTTCCGCCGCGATGAACGCCGCCCTCCAGGCCGCGTACTTCATCGTCGGCGTCCGGGCCGCCGGTCTGGCCGCCGGCCCGATGACCGGCTTCGACTTCGAGGGCGTGCGCAAGGAGTTCCTGGACGACGACCACACCCCGCTGATGGTCGTCAACATCGGCCGCCCGGGTCCGGACGCCTGGTACCCGCGCTCCCCGCGCCTGGCGTTCGATCAGGTCGTCACGACCGTCTGACCCCACGAACACGAGGAAGGCCCCCGGCAGCCGTGCCGGGGGCCTTACTCGTGCGCGCTCACTTCGTCTCCAGCGCCTCCGCCATCTTCGTGAGCTGCCCGAACGACGCGGTGCCCGTGACGACCGTCGTCGAGCCCTCGGTGCCCTCCAGGACCAGCGCGTCGTACCGGCCGCCCTCCCAGCGGGTCCATGTCCGGCCGTCGATCCGCTCGGTCGTGCCGGTCTCCCGCGCGCCCTGTGTCGCCTCGTCGAGGAAGACGGGCCGCCGCTGAGTGGACTGCTCGACCGCCACGTACTCCCCCTCGGGATCGTGGAACCCGAGGTGCCAGGTGTCGAAGTCCTCGGCCTGGTAGCGGACGGAGGTGGCCTTCCAGGCGTCGGGCAGCCCCTGGGGCGCGGCCACGGGGTACGGGGCGGCGCGGCGTGCCGTGAGGAGCTCGACCCGGTAGTCGACGCGCTTGAGGTCGGGTGCGCTGTCGTCGTGCGGGATGAAGAGGTATATGACGCCCGCCACGAGGACGATGACCCCGAGGGAGAGGATCATGTCCCGCGCCGTCTTCTGCTTGCCGTTCGTGCCTGCCACGCCCCCTATCGTCGCAGGTCTCCGCGGCGCTCATCCGTGGGGGCCCCTGCTCATTCTGTGGGCTCGGAGATAGAGTCGGGCGACAAAGCCCTCATCCGGCCGTCGTCGTACAGAAAGGTGCGCTCCGATGACCGAGCATCATCACTTGCCGTCCGAACTCGATGTGCCCTCCGAGGCCCCCGACCGCAACCTCGCCCTGGAACTGGTCCGGGTGACCGAGGCGGCGGCGATGGCCGCGGGCCGCTGGGTCGGACGCGGTGACAAGAACGGCGCCGACGGTGCCGCGGTCCGCGCCATGCGGACCCTCGTCTCCACCGTCTCGATGAACGGTGTCGTCGTGATCGGCGAGGGCGAGAAGGACGAGGCCCCCATGCTGTTCAACGGGGAGCGCGTGGGCGACGGGACCGGGCCCGAGTGCGACATCGCCGTGGACCCGATCGACGGCACCACGCTGACCGCGAAGGGCATGACGAACGCGATCGCCGTGCTGGCGGCCGCCGAGCGGGGGTCGATGTTCGACCCCTCCGCGGTCTTCTACATGGACAAGCTCGTCACCGGCCCCGAGGCGGCGGACTTCGTCGACATCAACGCGCCCGTGTCGGTGAACATCCGCCGGGTCGCCAAGGCCAAGCGGTCCGCGCCCGAGGACGTCACGGTGGTGATCCTGGACCGGCCGCGGCACGAGGGCATCATCAAGGAGATCCGGGACACCGGGGCGCGCATCAAGCTGATCTCCGACGGTGACGTGGCCGGCTCGATCCTGGCGCTGCGGGAGGGCACCGGCGTCGATCTGCTGCTCGGCATCGGCGGCACGCCCGAGGGCATCATCTCGGCCTGCGCGGTGAAGTGCCTGGGCGGCATCATCCAGGGCAAGCTGTGGCCGAAGGACGACGAGGAGCGGCAGCGGGCGATCGACGCGGGGCACGACCTCGACCGGGTGCTGACCACCGAGGACCTGGTGACCGGGGAGAACGTGTTCTTCGTGGCGACGGGCATCACGGACGGTGAGCTGCTGCGGGGCGTCCGCTACCGGGCCGAGACGGCGACGACCGACTCGATCGTGATGCGCTCGCGGTCGGGCACGGTGCGCAGAATCGATTCGGAGCACCGACTGTCCAAGCTCCGGGCGTACAGCGCGATCGACTTCGACAAGGGGAAGTAGCGCGCGAGGGAGTGGGGACTGCGCGGCGCCGGCGTGTGCGGGTCGGCCGTGGTCGCTCGCGCAGTTCCCCGCGCCCCTTCAGGACGCGTCTTCGCGGGTCGGCCGCGTGGAGCCGAAAGGAAGGGCGCCCCCGGTGGGGACGCCCCTTTCTCGCGCCGCTCGGCCGCTAGCCCGCCGCCGCTATCTGGTTCGCGGAGCGGGCCGCCTTCTTCAGCTCCAGGTCGCGGCGGCGGCGCCGGGCCAGGACCACGCGGCGCTCGGCCGCGGTGAGGCCGCCCCAGACGCCGTAGGGCTCTGGCTGGAGCAGGGCGTGCTCGCGGCATTCGACCATGACCGGACAGCGGGCGCAGACCCGCTTGGCCGCCTCCTCACGGGAGAGCCGGGCGGCGGTGGGCTCCTTGGAGGGGGCGAAGAACAGGCCCGCCTCGTCGCGCCGGCACACCGCCTCGGTGTGCCACGGGGCGTCCTGGTCCCTGTCTCGCGCTGGCACCCGCGGGGCCGGAACGGCAGCTACCTGCAGGGACGAATGCGGCGGTTGCAGCACGGTCTACTCCTGACGACGGCTTCGCGAGCGAGAGACGATGCAGCAAGGCCTACCCGCTGTGCGCGCGCCTATGCACTGAGTTCCGAACCGCCGCTTCCGGTCGATTCGCGACTGTCAATGACCCAGGTGCTTGCGCAGACTCCGGTCGACCTTGCGCTGCACCCGGTCCAGGATGTCCGCCACGATCTTGCCGCGCCTGGCCCGCGCCTCGACACTGCCGAGGACGGCCCAGCCGTCGACGTAGACGATGGGGGCCTCCGGGTCGCCCGAGTCGAGGGTGGCCACCTCGAAGCTGCCGAGGACGCCGCCGCCCATGCCGCGCAGCGACACGTTCTCCGGGACGCGGATGTCGACGCTGCCGAAGATCGCGAACGACTTGACGACGACCTGCTGGTGGTCGTAGAGCGCCTCGCTGAGGTCGATCTCGACACTGCCGAATATCGCGTAGGCGTGGATCCGGCGGCCGGCGCGCCAGCGGCCCTTGCGGACGGCGCTGCTGAAGACCGCGACCACGTTGTCGTCCGGCTCGATCGGGATGGCGCCGGCCGTGGGGCGGTGCGGGGCCGGGGCGTGGGCGGGGCGTGGGGCGTGCGCGGCGGGCAGGTCCCGGATGAAGACCTCCAGTTCACCCACCGTCTTGGCACGCAGCACCCCCTCGACGCGCTCGGCGTGCTCGTCGGCGGTGAGACGGCCCTCGGCGAGGGCGTCGTGCAGGATGTCGGCGATGCGGTCGCGCTCGGCGTCGGAGGCGCGCAGCCCGGAGGCGTCGAGCCCGGGCGCCGCGGTCCCGCTGTGCGGGTGAGGGTCCGGCTTCTGAAGGTCCACGGCAGCAGCGTACCCACACACGATAGATCGCGACACCCCCCGGCCGGACCCGTTCGACCCGGCCCGGAGGTGACGAACTGAGCCTTACCTCACAAGCTCGCCGTCGGCGGCAGGTTCTACGCTGGTTGGCGCTCGCCAAAGGAGGCGGGCCGCCGTCCGCAGAGTGAGGAATGGGCTGAGATGCCTGAGTTCGCGTACACCGATCTGCTCCCCCAGGGAGAGGACACCACCCCGTACCGGCTGGTGACCTCCGAGGGTGTCTCCACGGTCGAGGGACCGGACGGGCGCACCTTCCTCCAGGTGGAGCCGGAGGCGCTGCGCAAGCTCGCCGAGGAGGCCATCCACGACATCCAGCACTACCTGCGTCCGGCCCACCTCGCGCAGCTGCGCCGGATCATCGACGACCCCGAGGCGTCGGCCAACGACAAGTTCGTGGCGCTGGACCTGCTGAAGAACGCGAACATCGCGGCGGCCGGCGTGCTCCCCATGTGCCAGGACACGGGCACGGCCATCGTGATGGGCAAGCGCGGGCAGCACGTGCTGACGCGGGGCCGCGACGAGGAGGCCCTCAGCCGCGGCATCTACGACGCGTACCGGAACCTCAACCTGCGCTACTCGCAGATGGCTCCGCTCACCATGTGGGAGGAGAAGAACACCGGCTCCAACCTCCCCGCGCAGATCGAGCTGTACGCGACCGACGGCGGCGCCTACAAGTTCCTGTTCATGGCGAAGGGCGGCGGCTCGGCCAACAAGTCGTTCCTGTACCAGGAGACGAAGGCCGTCCTGAACGAGGCCTCCATGATGAAGTTCCTGGAGGAGAAGATCCGCTCGCTGGGCACGGCCGCCTGCCCGCCGTACCACCTGGCGATCGTGGTCGGCGGCACGTCCGCCGAGTACGCCCTGAAGACCGCGAAGTACGCCTCCGCGCACTACCTGGACGAGATCCCGGCCGAGGGCTCGGAGCTGGGGCACGGCTTCCGGGACAAGGAGCTGGAGCAGAAGGTCTTCGAGCTCACGCAGAAGATCGGCATCGGCGCGCAGTTCGGCGGCAAGTACTTCTGCCACGACGTGCGCGTGGTGCGCCTGCCCCGGCACGGCGCCTCCTGCCCGGTCGCCATCGCGGTGTCCTGCTCCGCCGACCGCCAGGCCGTCGCGAAGATCACCGCCGAGGGCGTCTTCCTGGAGCAGCTGGAGACGGACCCGGCGCGGTTCCTGCCGGAGACGACGGACGAGCAGCTCGACGCCGACGGTGACGTCGTCAGGATCGACCTCAACCAGCCGATGGACGACATCCTGGCCGAGCTGACCAAGTACCCGGTGAAGACCCGGCTGTCGCTGACCGGCCCGCTGGTCGTGGCGCGCGACATCGCGCACGCCAAGATCAAGGAGCGGCTGGACGCGGGCGAGGAGATGCCGCAGTACCTGAAGGACCACCCGGTGTACTACGCCGGTCCGGCCAAGACGCCCGAGGGCTACGCGTCGGGCTCCTTCGGCCCGACCACGGCCGGCCGCATGGACTCCTACGTGGAGCAGTTCCAGGCCGCGGGCGGGTCCAAGGTGATGCTGGCCAAGGGCAACCGCAGCAAGCAGGTCACCGACGCGTGCCACGCCCACGGCGGCTTCTACCTCGGCTCCATCGGCGGCCCGGCCGCCCGCCTCGCCCAGGACTGCATCAAGAAGGTCGAGGTCGTCGAGTACGAGGAGCTCGGCATGGAGGCGGTCTGGAAGATCGAGGTCGAGGACTTCCCCGCGTTCGTCGTCGTGGACGACAAGGGCAACGACTTCTTCCAGGACCCGGCGCCGCAGCCGACGTTCACCTCCATTCCGGTACGGGGTCCCGGACTCGCCTGACAAGCGCGGTGACGAATCGCCTCCACGGGGAACAGTGGTCGCGGCGCTGACGCTGTGACACGTGGAGGTGATCGTCGATGACCGACGAGCAGGACAGGACCGAGTACCGCACCGAGCACGACTCCATGGGCGAGGTGCGGGTGCCCGCCCATGCCAAGTGGCGGGCCCAGACCCAGCGGGCGGTGGAGAACTTCCCCGTCTCCGGGCAGCGCATCGAGCGCGCGCACATCGAGGCCCTCGCCCGGATCAAGGGCGCCGCGGCCAAGGTCAACGCCGAGCTGGGGGTCCTGGACAAGGACGTCGCCCAGGCGATCCAGGAGGCGGCCGGGGAGGTCGCCGAGGGCCGGTGGGACGAGCACTTCCCCGTCGACGTGTTCCAGACCGGGTCCGGGACCTCGTCCAACATGAACACCAACGAGGTCATCGCCACCCTGGCCAGTGAGCGGCTCGGGCGCCCCGTGCACCCGAACGACCACGTCAACGCCTCCCAGTCGTCCAACGACGTCTTCCCGTCCTCCATCCACATCGCCGCCACCGCCGCGGTGACGCGCGACCTGATCCCTGCGCTGGAGCACCTCGCCGCCTCCCTGGAGCGCAAGGCCGAGGAGTTCGCCGACGTCGTGAAGTCGGGGCGGACCCACCTGATGGACGCCACGCCCGTGACGCTGGGGCAGGAGTTCGGCGGGTACGCCGCCCAGGTGCGCTACGGGGTCGAGCGGCTGCACGCGTCCCTGCCCCGGCTCGCCGAACTGCCTCTCGGCGGTACGGCCGTCGGCACCGGCATCAACACCCCGCCCGGCTTCTCCGCCGCCGTCATCGAGGAGGTCGCCCACACCACCGGGCTGCCCCTGACCGAGGCCCGGGACCACTTCGAGGCGCAGGGCGCCCGGGACGGCATCGTCGAGACCAGCGGGCAGCTGCGGACCATCGCGGTCGGACTGACGAAGATCGCCAACGACCTGCGGTGGATGGCCTCCGGGCCGCGCACCGGTCTCGCCGAGATCGCCCTGCCCGACCTCCAGCCCGGCTCCTCGATCATGCCGGGCAAGGTGAACCCAGTCATCCCGGAGGCCGTGCTCATGGTCGCCGCCCAGGTCGTGGGCAACGACGCCACCGTCGCCACCGCCGGGGCCGCCGGGAACTTCGAGCTCAACGTGATGCTGCCGGTCATCGCGAAGAACGTGCTGGAGTCGATCCGGCTGCTCGCCAACGTGACGCGGCTGCTCGCCGACCGGACCGTCGACGGCATCACCGCGGACCGTGAACGGGCGCGCGAGTACGCCGAGTCCTCCCCCTCGGTCGTCACGCCGCTCAACAAGTACATCGGCTACGAGGAGGCCGCGAAGGTCGCCAAGAAGGCCCTGGCCGAGCGCAGGACGATCCGTCAGGTCGTCCTGGACAGCGGGTACGTGGAGCGCGGGGACCTGACCCTGGAGCAGCTGGACGAGGCGCTGGATGTCCTGCGGATGACGCACCCGTGACGTTTTTCCGGCACCGTACGCCCGGCGCGTGAACCGTGACACGCGCCGCAGCGTCGTATGCCCATGGCACCTAATATCTGTCCATGGCAGAGGGCGGAGCGGTGAGACGCGTGGCAAAGGGCGGTGCGACGGACTTCTGGGCACCCGGGAGCCGGATCCTGTGGCGGTACCGGGAGAACGGCGGCCCGCACCTCCACATCGCGCGTCCGGTCACCGTCGTCCGGGACGACGCGGAACTGCTCGCCGTGTGGCTGGCGCCCGGCACCGAGTGCGTGAAGCCGGTGCTCGCCGACGGCACCCCGGTGCACCAGGAGCCGCTGGAGTCGCGCTACACCAAGCCGCGGACCGTCCGGCGCGGCCGGTGGCTGGGCACGGGCGTGCTCAAGCTGGCCCGGCCCGGCCAGCCCTGGTCCGTGTGGCTGTTCTGGGAGCCGGGCTGGCAGTTCAAGAACTGGTACGTGAACCTGGAGGAGCCGCTGGCCCGTTGGGAGGGCGGCGTCGACTCGGAGGACCACTTCCTGGACATCTCCGTCCACCCCGACCGCAGTTGGCACTGGCGCGACGAGGACGAGTTCGCCCAGGCGCTGCGCGACGGGCTGATGGACGACCGGCAGGCGGAAAGGGTACGGGCGGCGGGGCGGGCCGCGGTGGAGGTGATCCGCGCCTGGGGGCCGCCGTTCTCGGAAGGCTGGCAGCACTGGCGCCCGGATCCGTCCTGGGGGGTACCGTCACTGCCGGAGGACTGGGATCGTACGCCCGCGCACGTGTCCTCATGAGACCCTTGATGCGCCCCCGGGCAAGAAACGTAGGATCGTCCTCCGCAAGGGCGCACGGCGGCAACTACCGAAGCACGCGCTGAGCTTGACCGATCGTCACCGAGGGGCGGCAGGACGTGAGCGAGGGGTACGAGGGCAACACCGGCAGGGCCTGCGTCGCGGGCTCCACGGGCCGCGGACGGCCCGCCGGTGGCACAGGAACAACCTCTGACCACGCGGGAATTCCGTTCCTGGGGCACGTATTCCGGGTATCGGAGTTTCGGCGGGAGAAGCTGCACACCTGGCGTGCAGCCCCGGACGGATGGATTCGACACGCGTGACGGAGCAGCCGACCTCCTTCGAACGCCCCCAGCCGGGCGTCGACCCCGCGGACCCCCGCGGGGCGCTCGTGCACACCCCGGCACCGGCCCGTGCGCCCGGCGCCGGCGCCTTACCGGTCCAGGGCCGCTCCGGCGGCGACGTCATCGTTCCGGTCACGACGGCCCACACTCCGCCGGGCACGTCTCAGCCGGGCACCTCCACGCCGTTCGGCAAGGGCAAGGACACCGTGAGCGACCCCGCCTCCGAGCACTCCCAGCCGGGTGCCGAGCAGACCGCCGAGCGCGACACCCCCCGGCCGCGCCCCGCCCCCGAGGGCATTCCGCTGCAGCCGGCCGACGAACAGGACCGGCAGGGCGCGAGCGCCGACGGGCAGGAGCGCCGCACCGGTCAGAGCCTGCCGCCCGGCCGGCCCACGCCCATGCGGCGGGACGGCGACCGGCTGCGGTTCGTCGGGGCCGCCACGCGGCGGATCGCCCGCGGCATCGACCTCGACGAGATCGTGATGGGGCTGTGCCGGGCCACCGTGCCGACGTTCTCCGACGCGATCCTGGTCTATCTGCGCGACCCGCTGCCCGTCGGCGACGAGCGGCCCACCGGCCCGCTGGTGCTGCGGCTGCGCCGCACCGACCGGATACCGGTGGAGCGCGACACCGACAACGGCTTCCTGCCGGCCGCACAGCCCGAGCCGAACGAGCTGGACTCGGTCGGCGCCGAGCTGTGCGAGGTCCGGCCCGGCAGCGCGCTCGCCGAGGTGCTGCGCGGGGTGCGCCCGGTGTTCACCGACGCCCCCGCGGCCCGCGCCGCACTGCCGGAGCTGCTCGGCGAGGGCGGCGAGTTCGCCGTGCCGGACGGGCAGCGCGCGATCCTCGCGCCGCTGCGCGGCCGGCGCCGGGTGATCGGTGCCGCCCTGTTCCTGCGCCGCCCCGAGCGCATCGCCTTCGAGCCGGACGACCTGCTGGTGGCCGCCCAGCTCGCCACGCACAGCGCCCTCGGCATCGACAAGGCCGTGCTGTACGGCCGCGAGGCCTACATCGCGGACGAACTGCAGCGCACCATGCTGCCCGAGACGCTGCCCCGCCCGACGGGCGTGCGGCTCGCCTCGCGTTACCTGCCGGCCGCGGAGACCGCCCGGGTCGGCGGCGACTGGTACGACGCGATCCCGCTGCCGGGCAGCCGCGTCGCCCTGGTCGTCGGCGACGTCATGGGCCACTCCATGACGTCGGCCGCCATCATGGGCCAGCTGCGCACGACGGCCCAGACGCTCGCCGGCCTCGACCTGCCGCCGCAAGAGGTGCTGCACCACCTCGACGAACAGGCCCAGCGCCTCGGCGTGGACCGCATGGCGACCTGCCTGTACGCGGTCTACGACCCGGTGGCGCACCGCATCACCATCGCCAACGCCGGTCACCCGCCGCCCGTCCTGCTCCACCTGGGCGGCCGTGCCGAGGTGCTGCGCGTGCCGGCCGGCGCCCCCATCGGGGTCGGCGGTGTCGACTTCGAGGCGGTGGAGCTGGACGCGCCCGCCGGGGCGACGCTGCTGCTGTACACCGACGGCCTGGTCGAGTCGCGCCTGCGGGACGTGTGGACCGGCATCGAGCAGCTGCGGGAGAAGCTCGCCGCGACCGCGCAGCTCACCGGTCCCGACCATCCGCCGCCCCTGGAGGCGCTGTGCGACGAGGTGCTCGACATGCTCGGCCCGGGCGACCGGGACGACGACATCGCGCTGCTCGCCGCCCGCTTCGACGGGATCGCGCCCAGCGACGTGGCCTACTGGTTCCTGGAGCCGGAGGACGCCGCTCCCGGCCGGGCCCGCCGGCTGGCCCGGCGCGCGCTGCAGCGCTGGGGCCTGGAGGAGCTCAGCGACTCGGTGGAGCTGCTGGTCAGCGAGGTCGTGACCAACGCCGTGCGGTACGCGTCCCGGCCGGTGACCCTGCGGCTGCTGCGCACGGACGTGCTGCGCTGTGAAGTGGGGGACGACGTCCCGCAGTTGCCGCGGCTGCGGCAGGCCCGGGCCACCGACGAGGGCGGGCGGGGCCTGTACCTGGTGAACCGGCTGGCCCGGCGCTGGGGTGCGACCCGGCTCAGCACGGGCAAGGTGGTGTGGTTCGAGCTCAACCGCGGCTGAGCCGCCGCGGGAACGCGCGAAGGGCGCCCGGTGTGCACCGGGCGTCGAACTCGTCGAGCCACGCGTCGTACCGCGCCTGGTACTCCGCCACGTCCTCGCGGTGATCGCCCGCGTCCCGCAGCCACAGCTCGGCG